>JAFAIW010000266.1 GCA_019236495.1 Vulcanimicrobiota bacterium
AGCGATTCCGCTGTATCGGCGCGCGCTCAAAGCCAACCCGAAGAACGTCGCGGCCCGCGCCGGCCTAGATGAAGCCCAAGCCGCGCTGAAAGAGAGATAAGGTTGAAGGGTTCGCACGCAAAACGTCTGCACGGAAAGGGTTTGCAAGCGGCAATGTGTCAGCGCCCCTCGGGGAGAGTTTTGCACACCGACCAGGTGTCGGCGCCACGAAAAGGGGGGCCCCACGAAGTGGGGGGCGCGGAGCCTAGGGCGGAGCGCCTTTAAACCCTACGCTTCCAAGCCAATACCACCGTTAGAGCGGGAGTCTCATGCGTTTATACATCTCGTGCGACATGGAGGGGACGGCGGGCGTCAACAGCTGGACGCAGTGCGATCCGACGAACCTGAGTGAATATCCGTACTACCGCCGCTTGATGTCGCTGGAGGTTCGCGCGGCCATCGACGGCGCGCGCGGAGCGGGCGTCAAAGACGTGCTCGTCAACGACTCACATTCGTCCATGCGCAACGTGCTGTGGGACGAGATGCCGCCCGACGTGCGGATGATTTACGGCAATCGTAAGCCGTTTTCGATGGCCCAGGGCATCGACGGGTCGTTCGACGCCGCCTTCTTCACCGGCTACCACGCGCCGATCGGCGAACCCGGCGGGGCGCTCGGCCATACCTACGCGCCGAGTTCGATCTACAACGTGTTCGTCAACGGCGTGCGCTGCAGCGAAGCGACGCTCAATGCGGCGCTCGCCGGCCACTTCGGCGTTCCCGTCGTGCTTATCACCGGCGACCGCGCTACGATCGACCACGCCCGCTCGCAGATGCCGTGGATCACCGGCGCGATCGTGAAGGAATCGTACGGCTACTACGCGGTCAACTCGATTTCACCGCAGGCGGCCCGCGAATCGATCAAAGCCGCCGCCCGGGAAGCCCTCATCAAACTTCCGAACGCCTCGCCTTTCAAATTCGAGCCGCCCATCTCCCTAGAAATCGACACGAACGGTGTCGAGCATGCAGACTTCATGGAGATGATCCCGGGATTCGAACGGCTTGCAGGCCGCCGCGTGCGCTTCGAACACGACGACTATCCGACGATTTTCCGCGCTTTTGTGACGGCGTTTCGGCTCGGCTACGTTGCGAGCGAAAAGGGTTGAGGCTTCGCCAGCGCCACCGCGATCTCGACGACGTCGTCCTCTAGTATCGACAACTGCTCCATGGCGCGATCGTAAGCCGCGATCGTATCTTCCGACTTCGAGCTCTCTGCCCGTTCCTCGCGCAAGCGTTTGATTTCGTCGGTGACCCGATGCACTAAATCGCTATCGATCGCAATCCCCTCTTGGTCGAAACGCTGTTGATGTTTTCGCAGCGCATCCTCGACGATGGCGATTCCCGAGTGCTTGCCGAAGACGAAGTTCATTTCGCCGCCCACGAGTGAGGCGGGCACGGCCTCGTACATGCGGCGGTCGATCAACATGGCATGCGTATGAATCCCGGATTCGTGCGCGAAGACTTTTGCGCCGATGATCGGCTCGTGCTGTTGCACCGGAATTCCGCTCATCCGCTCCATGAAACGCGCCAGCTCGCGCAGCTTCGCATATTTGAATCCCGGAATTTCGATGCCGTACAGCACGTTCAGGGCCGTCACCAACTGATGCAACGGCACGTTTCCCGCGCGTTCGCCGTACCCGTTTGCGGTCACGGAAACGACTTTGAAACCGCACGAGATCGCGGTAATCGCATTGATCGTGCCAAGGCCGTAGTCGTTGTGGAAGTGACAGACCATTGGAAGGCCTTTGGGCATCGCTTGAACTAGCCGCGTGCAATACCAGCGCGTCGCTTCCGGCGTTAGACAGCCGACCGTATCGGGCCAAGCCGGGCGCGTACCGCCCGCCGCGAGCCCCGCTTTGAAATATTCGATGAAGTAGTCGGCATCGCCGCGGCTGCCGTCTTCCGCGCCAAATTCGACCGACGTGACGCCTCTTTCCCGCGCGTATCGCAATGCGTCGCAATGCCATTTGATATTGGCGGCGCGATAAAACTCGAGCGGCTGGTCCAGCCACGTAGCTTCATCCCGCCCTTCGAGGCGCAAGAGCGTTTTCCCAAGCTTGTACTTCAGATGCAGATCGCTGCCGCTCGTAAAGATGAAGAACGTCACTTCGGACGGCGCGATTCCGGCTTCCGCCAGAGTGGCGAGCGTTACGTCGATATCGTTCCGGTTGCTGCGGCACATGACCACGATCTCGACGTCACCGAGTTCCCCGCGACGCTTCCCCTCCATCACCATTTGCAGCGTCTTGCGATCTCCGGCCGATGCGGCAGGAAAGCCCACGCTGATGATATGCACGCCGATATCGGCTAAGCGCTTGGCGATTTCGTATTTCTGGGCGGGCGTGTAGCAAACGCCCGGCATCTGCTCGCCGTCGCGCAGCGTTTCGTCGTAGATGCGGATGTCCGACGGATCGGGAAAGGCGAGCTTTTGCGTGAATTCGCGCGGATTACGGATCAGGCGTTCGATGGGCTCCCGCAGTTCCATCCGGTATGCTTCGCCGCACCAATCCGGCGTCCCGCGCCGCGCTCGACTGCGCACGCTCGGAATAGATGCGCAACTCCGAGATATCGCGGGGAAAAAGCAACTCGAGCGTCCAGTCGAACGCTACGCGCAGCTTGCGATCCAATCCGGGCAGCCGCGACAAATAGTAGGACCGCCAGAGGAACCACGCCGGAAATCCAGTGAGGACGCGCCGTCCGGGTAACTCGGCGACGGCCTTGCGTCCGCCAAGGGACGCCATCATCCCCAGCGCATCATATCGGAACGGCATCGTCGGCTCGCCGCGCAACGTTGCGACGATATTGCGCGCAAGCACCGGCCCCTCACGAATCGCATGTTGTGCGGTCTGCGGATACGTGCCGCCGGCGCCGTCTGGAATGGCCGCACTGTCGCCCAAGGCCCACACGCCGGGAAAACCGGGCACCGAGAGATCTCGCTCGACGGCGATCAGGCCGCGCTTGGTCAGCGGCAGGCCGGAGCCGGAGCTCAACTGCGGGTTGGGCCGCACGCCCGCGCTCCACACGATCGTCCGCGTTTCGATCCGCTTTCCGCTCGCGAGCATCAAGCCTTGGTCGTCCGCACTCGCGACGCCGTCACCAAGCAATACTTCAACGCCGCGCCGCACCAGATCGCGCTGTGAGTACTCGCCCATGCGCGCGGGCAGACCTTGCAGGAGCGACGCGCCGCCCTCCACCAAAACGATGCGGATGTCGCTCCGCTTGACGTTCGGATAGTAACGAACGACGCTGCGAAAAAGCTCCACTAGCTCTCCCGTGGTCTCGACCCCCGTAAATCCGCCGCCGACGACCACGATCGACAGCAAGCGCTTGCGCTCGATTTCGTCGGAGACCGCATCCGCCAGCTCCAGCAACCACATCAGCCGGTTACGCAAAATTCCGGCATCTTCCAACGTCTTTAACGCAAAAACACGCTCCGCGACGCCCGGCAAGCCGAACGTGGACGTTACGGAACCGATGGCAACGACGACGTGATCGTACTGCACCTCCTCGTTGTCGCCCGTGAGGATGTGCGTGAATTGAACGGCCCGCTCGCGCGGGAGCAGCGCCTTGACTTCGCCCAGGATGAAGCGCGTGCGACGCAGCTGCGAACGTACCGGCGTGACGATATGCCGCACGTCGATTTCCCCGGACGAAACTTCGGGCAGCATCGGCGTGAACAGCGAAAAGTTCTCGCGACTGATCATCACGATTTCCGCTTCGCCGCGTCGCAGGCGCCGTTCGAGCCCATGCGCCACGGCAATCGCGCCAAAGCCGCTTCCGAGAACAAGCACGCGCATCACGACGCCGGAGGTTCGTGCCGGTAGCGCGAATCCTTCGCACGTGCACGATCCGAACAGCAACATTCCACCGAATCCGTATACGCGGCGCTGGTCGGCCGAGCGGCCGCCCGAGCCGCAAGAACCGGAGCCGGCACCGGACGCGATCGAAGGCGAATACGAAGCGCCTCGCGAGCAGGCGCCCAACAAAGCGCTCAAAGCAGCCGGCCCGGCAGCGGTGGGCATCGGCGTCCTTCTGCTCAAATTCAAAGGCCTGCTGCTGTTGCTGCTCAATTTCAAGTGGCTTTTTTTCGTGCCGAAATTGTTTTTGACGTTCGGCACGTTCTTTGCATCGCTGTGGTTTTACGCGCTGTTTTTCGGTTGGAAATTCGCACTCGTCTTCGTGTTGATGATCGCCGCACACGAGCTCGGCCATTACTTCGCTTACCGAAACTACGGATTGCGCGCATCGCTCCCCACGTTCATTCCGGGATTCGGCGCGTTAACGGTCGGCGGGATCCCCAAAACCGCCGAACAATCCGCCTACATTTCGCTGGCCGGCCCGCTTACCGGCCTCGGTGCGGCGGCAGTTTGCTACGGGTTCGGCTATGCCACGCACGAGCCGTTTTGGTATGCGGCCGCTTACGTCGGCGCGTTCTTGAATCTGTTCAACATGTTGCCTATTCCGCCGTTCGACGGCGGCGGAATCGCGGCGGCGATTTCGCCGTACATTTGGATCGGCGGATTCGTGTTGTTCGCCATTGCCGCGCCGCTGTTGCACTTGCCGTTGATCTTCGTGCTCGTTCTCGGAGTGCTCGGTCTACCGCGCGTCATCGCGGTGCTGCGTGGAAGGCCCGATCCCGCGTATGCGACCGCCGGTCTCAGTGCCGCGCAGCGAATCGCCATCACGCTGTGGTATGTCGGGACGGCGTTCGGGCTCGTCTATTTGATGAACGCCTCGCGCATCAGCGTTCCGCACGGATGAGCGAGAAGGATCCGCCGGATTTTGCGATGATGCGCGCCGTCGAGCTGCTGGCGCAAATCTACGAACGCGCTCGAACGCAACCGAACGTTCCTCCCCCTCCGCTCGATCGTCCGGTGCAACTCTTCAACGAGAGTTTCTCTTTTCAACTTGGGAAATCGCACCAAGACGACGTGCAACGCGCGCTCGGCATCGGGTTTCCTTACCCGACGAAGGGCTGGCACACATACGCGGTTGCGGGAGAACGGAACGAGCGCTACTTACTGAGCGTTTTCTACCGTCGTCGTGAGGTCATCGCGGTGGAGTTGTACGTCCCTACGACGGATCGAGCGCCCGCACTCGAGCCGCGGCGATTGGGCGCGTTTCGCTTCGTGCCGGGAGAAATTCGGCTCGGAATGCCGTCCACCGCGATTCCGGAGACATTCGTAACAGCGGTCGGCGGCCCCGGCGCGGTCGTTTACGAGCACGCGTACGAAGCGCGCTTCGACGGCGGCGTTGCATACGCGTTCAGTAACGCCGGAACGGTCGAGCGCCTCGCGTTGTACTCGCAAGACATCGAACTTCCGGCGTGAGGCCGGCCGCACTTCTCGTATTTGCGGCGCTTCTGGCGCTCGCGGCGATCACGGTCGCGCGCCCGCATTCGACGCCCGGCCCCACGATGCGCGATTTCGAAGCGTACTACGCCGCCGGCGCCGCACGTTTGAACGGCGTCGATCCCTACGGACCGCAACTTTGGAAATTCGAGAAGAGCATTCCCGGAGTCGACGCGACACGGATGGAGTTACTGCCATTCGTCGGGCCGCCGGCGAGTTTGCCGCTCTGGAGTGCACTCGCACGACTACCATATCCAATCGCGGCGATCGTGTGGGGCGGCGTGCTCGCCGTTGCGGCGGCCGCGCTTCTCTGGATGTTGCTGGCGATTTTTCTTCGTGCGTCGGCCGGGGCCGGGTTTGCCGCGATCGTTCTTGCGCTCGGGTTCGGTCCGTTGACGAGCGATTTGGCCCTTGGCCAGATCGCGCTCGTAGCGATCGTTGGCGTCATCGGAGGCGCGCTCTGCATCGAGCGCCGATCCGGCGCGGGAACGTTCGGGGCGCTCGCGGGCGTAACGCTCTCTGCCGTGCAGCCGAATTTGGCCGTTCTCAATGCGGCGACGGCCGGGGCAAGCTTGCGACGCTGGCTCCTTATCGGCGCATCCGGCGCGACATTCGCCGGTCTGTGCATGGCGGTCGTGGGACCCGCCGGCTTGGCGGCGTACGCAGGTCATCTCGCCGCCCATGGCCGCGCCGAACAGGATGCGTTGATTCAAATCACGCCGCGAGCGGTCGCGTTCGGCTTCGGAGCATCCGACGCGGCCGCGACCATCGTGCATTTCGCGATGGTGGTGTGCGCGATCGTCATCTGGGCGTATGCGATGAGCGCTTGGCGCGGAGAACACTGGCGCAGAAGGCTGGCGTTTTCGTGCGCGATCTTGCCGTTCGCGATCCCATTCCTACACGAACACGATCTCGTGATCGAAATTTTCGCGATTTTCTTTTGCTTGTCGCGCGTTGCGCCGGAGCGACGCGATCCGGCGCTCGCGTGCGCGCTTTTGGTGGCAATCGATTGGCTCGGGCTCGCGCAACGGCCCGACGCGGCACCGCAAGCAGCGTTGCTCGCGACCGCCTTCGTTCTCGCGGCTGTTTGGCTTTTTCCAGCGGTGCGGCCCGGTAGTGCAACTGCCGGCGTCGCGTTGCTCTTCGTCGCGTGTGCGATTTTTGGACATGTGGTGCCGGCGCCCGTCTGGCCGGATGCGCTCACGGGTCACGCGCACGTTTGGAGCGATTCCGCGCTCTGGT
>JAFAIW010000049.1 GCA_019236495.1 Vulcanimicrobiota bacterium
TTTGATCGCCTTCACGGCGATTGACGAACCGGGAATCTTGCGATCGATCGCCAGATTGAGCGAAAGCCCGGTAAGACGCGCGCCACAGCATTCTTTACGCAGCTCTACGACCGTAAAGCCTGCGCGCGAGAGTAGGTAGCGCAAGCCGTATTCGGTAAATCGGTAATAGTCGTGCGGCACTTCATGCATCTCGTAATACTGCGGAGCCGAGAGTACGAGGTAGCCGCCAGGCACCAAAACGCGATAGAACTCCACGAGTGCAGCCAAAGGATCCGGCACGTGCTCGAGCACCTGCGTGTTCAGCACCGTATCGACTGATGCGTCCTCCATTGGAATGCGATCTGCGCTGCCAGTGACGTCGGCTGAAGGATTTCCTTCGACGTCGAGGCCGATCCAGCGCTCGGGGCCGCGCACGCGGTCGCGAAAGGGTTTTTCGCCGCAGCCTACGTCGAGTAGGGTGCCGCTCGCATAGCGTTCCAAGCACGCCGTCACATTATCGGCGAACTGATTGCCGCCGATCCCTTGAGGTGCGAAGATCGAGCAGCGCGGGCTTTTCCGGCGCTTGAGGCTGGTTTTCACGCGCCGTTGCTACGACCGAGCAGAGAAAGCTTCCTTTGGGGGAACGTCTTCGCGCCGCACCTAAGCAGTGGATCGCCCATGAAAGTCGACTTCGTTTCAGCGCTCTTCGGGAAGCCCGGTGGCGGCGAGAACGCCACGCGCACGCTCGCGGAGACGCTGATCGAGCAAGGCGTAGACGTGCGCGTCGTGGGGACGCGTTCGGCCGCGCGCGCCTTTCCGTACGCGTCGGTCCTTCCCGGGACCGATCGCATACCGGCGATGCTCGTAACGTACGGGTGGAATCCGCTGCTCGACAGGCTGTTCGAGCGGCGCTTGCTCGAGTATCTGCAATCGCGGCGTCCGGACGTGGTCGTTCTCGAGGACCACATGCTGTTCGTCGCCGCCGCCGCGGCCGTCAAACGCTACAACGCGGACGGCGGAAACGCCAAGGTGGTGATGTCGCAGATTTGGGACGTCGATACGAGCTTCTTCTACGAGTTTCGCGCGCGCCCGCTGGCGTGGTGGATGCACCGGCATTTTTCGCGGCTCAACGCGATGGCGCGCGATTTCGACCTGGTCAACGCGTACGTCCCGTTCCACCGCTCGGAATTGATCCGGCTGTTCCATACCGATCCCGAAAAGATCGTTACCGTGCAAACGACCACTGTCGAGGTTTCGCATCTGCCGCGCCCGGCGACGCTCGAAGGCCGTCCGACGTTCGTCGCACCCGGACGGATCTGCCCGGAGAAGGGCTGTTTCTTTCTGCTCGATGCAATCGAAGTGCTGCGCCGCCGCACGCACGATTTCACTGTCGAATTCTACGGAACGGGCCCGTCGGAACGCAAGTTGCGCCGCGAGATCGCGCGCCGCGGTCTTTCGGAGAACGCCGTCGTAAAAGGCGTGGTTCCACGCGAGCAATTGTGGGAGGCGATGCCTCGCGCGGTCGCCACCTGCGTTCCGATCATGTATCCGCCCGGATACACTTGCGTGGCGCTCGAATCGCTCGGCGCGGGCGTTCCGCTGATCGTGTTCGATCACGGCGCCGTGCGCGACTTGATCGAAAACGGCAAGACCGGGTACGCGGTACCGCCGCGCGACGCAGCCGCCTACGCGGAGGCCATGCACGAATTCGTCAAGAATCCGAACTCCAGCCTCGCCATGGAACTCGCTTGCCGCCAAAAACTCGTCGAAGTCGCACCCGTGCGCGACGGAGCCGCAGCATTGATGCGAACGTTCACCGAACGGTTTGGGAACGGAGCGGCGCGCGCGTGATCGACTTGATCTACGACGGATACTGCGACTTTTGTATCCGGTCGCTGCGCGTGGTCAAAGTCTTCGACCGCAAGAACGAGCTTCGCCTCGTCGACGGCAACGACGACGCTGTCGTCGCACAACGCTATCCCGCTCTGACGCGCCAGGATCTGGAAACGGCGATGTACGCATTCGCCGACGGAATCTACTACCGCGGGTACGATGCCTTCAGCCGAGCGTTTCGCGCTTTGCCGCTCCTGCGGTTCGCCGGCTGGTTAATGGAGTTCGCGCCAGTCCGCGCCGTGGGATTACGCGTCTACGATTTAGTTGCTCGGAATCGCCGTTCGTTCGGCTGCAGTTCCGGTGTCTGCAAAATTTGATTTGCGACGCACTTTCGTTCCGATAACGCCGAGCAGCTGACCCAGCCGCAGGCTGTCCTTCCACGTCGGCACGCGATATTTTTCGTCGGCGGGCGCGTAGGGCCACGCGTTGATGTATTTGGGATGCTCGAATCCCGCGCGCTCGAACCAGTTGATGACTTCTTCGACCGTGTGCTCGTGATGGTACGTCGGACCGTACCAATCGTAGAGGCAACATTTGCGGATCTCTTTGGTGTGCTGCTGTGAGAACCAAAAGAAGCGCTTGATGACGGAAGCCGCCGGCCGCGGGATGTTATTGAGATAACTCATCGCGTCGCAGACTTTGTCGAGTGCCGAAATCGGGAGCTTGTTGAGCGTTTGGCGCAGTACGCTATCCGACCACTGCAGCGGCTCGAACGTTTTGCGAAAAACGGCGACGTACAGAATGCCGCCGGGCTTCACGAGCGGCGGAAGCTTATCGAACGTCTCCTTCGTATCGCGCGTGTGGTGGATGACCCCGTGGCTGTGAACGATATCGAACTGCTCCGGCTTGAACGGATTGTAGTTGATGTCGCATTGAACGAAATGCGCGTTGGGAACGTCCTTGCAGAGCTCGGCGGCCTTCTCGACCGCGATCGAAAAGTCCATGCCGAAAAACGCCCCCGCGACCGGCGCCACGAACCGTGCGACGCGTCCTCCGCCGCAGCCCGCGTCGAGAAAACTCTTGCCCTTGAGGTCTTGCGGCGTCAAATCGGTGATCGTTTGGAACTCGTACGGGTCTTCGTCGCGCAGCCAGTTGTACGTGGTCCACTGGTGTCCGAACGAGTCGGCGTACACCTTGCGAAGATCGTCGGCAGATCGAATGTTTTCGATAAAGCGCGGGATGCCTCGAAGGATGGGAAACGTTCGCCCGCAATCGCCGCAACTAATGTTGCCGGTCTCGATCTCGCCGTCGCGCGCCGCATCGGCGGCAAGCGTCAGCGCTCCGTGGCAGTACGGACACCAAATGTAATCCATCAACGCAGGCTTCATACGGGGGTCCTTATTTTGCAGCGGGGACGCACCGCGCCCTTCCTAGCGGCCGCCGAACTGAAGAGGACCGACCTTGCGACCTTTCCCGCACCGACAAGAATGGTGCCGTCGCCCAGAGAAGTCAGGCCGGCTATGTCCGCCCCCGTCGCCGCCACCAACGCCCAAAGCGCGCCGCTTTCCCACGACCGCTTGCCTCCCAAGACGCTGCTCGTCACCGGGGGCGCCGGATTCATCGGCTCCAACTTCGTCCGCTACATGTACGAGCGGTATCCGAACTACCGCGTGATCGTACTCGACGCCCTAACGTACGCGGGCGATATCGATTACTTCGGAAACATCGCGCTCGACGAGCGGTTCGCGTTCCATTACGGCGACGTGCGCAACCGCGAGCTCGTCGACAAGCTGGTCGCGCAGAGCAACGTCGTGGTGCATTTCGCGGCCGAATCGCACGTGTCGCGCTCGATCGCCGATACCGCTTCGTGCGTGAGCACGGACGTGCTGGGCACCGATACGGTCGCCAGCTGTGTGGTCAAACACAAGGCGCATATCGACCGCTTCATCCACATCTCCACCTCGGAAGTCTACGGAACCGCACACGAGCAATACATGGACGAGAGCCATCCTCTCAATCCGTGCAGCCCGTACGCCGGTGCAAAAGCTGGCGCCGACCGGCTGATCTGCTCGTATTTCCTCACCTACGATCTTCCGGTGGTGATCGTGCGCCCGTTCAACAACTACGGTCCGCACCAGCATCTCGAAAAACTGATACCGCGGCTCATCACGAGCGCGATTTTGGGCGAGCGCATGCCGATTCACGGCGACGGCAGTGCGTGCCGCGATTGGCTCTTCGTGGAGGATCATTGTGCCGGGCTCGATGCGATTCTGCACGCACCGGTGGAAAAGGTTGCCGGCGAGGTGTTCAATCTGGGAACCGGCCGCGAAGCCTCGATCCTCGACATAGCCACGCTCATCGCGGACAAGATGAACTACGACAAGAGCCGGTTTTCTTTCATGACGAACCGCCCGGGACAGGTCGACTTGCACCGCGCGAACGTCGAGAAAGCCGCGCAGGTGCTAGGTT
>JAFAIW010000250.1 GCA_019236495.1 Vulcanimicrobiota bacterium
GGTTCTGGCCGTTCAAGTAAATCTCGCCGCTCTCAATGCGTCCGGGGCGTTGAATCAGCCGCATGATCGAAAGCGCGGTCACCGATTTCCCCGACCCGGACTCTCCGACGATGCCGAGCGTCGAGCCCGCTTCGATGGCATACGAGAGCCCGTTGACCGCCGTAACTAAGCCGTCCTCAGTCGCAAACGTCGTGCGGAGGTTCTTGACTTCGAGGAGCGCCACGTGCGTTTAGATTCCGGTCAGCGACAGAATCGTCGCGGTGATCACAAAAACCACCGCCACGAATCCGGTGAGCCGCTTCAAATTTTCTTCCATCCCGAGGCGCCCGCGGTAGGCCGACTCGACGCGCCCGCCGATCGTACCGGAGAGCCCCTCTTGTTTTGTGGTTTGAATCGCCAGCAGAAAGACGAGCAACACCGCACAAATCAGAAAGATGCCCGCAATCGCATGCGTCAGCCAGCCGAAGTGCGCCGCGATCGCCGTGTGCGGAACCGCCACCGGTGCAAAACTTTGCAGGGGGCCGGGGGCAGCCGTTGGGGCGACCGCAGCCAGGAGTAAGGGGCTCACGTAACTTCCTCGTTCTTTGGAATCTTGCGCGCGACGGCCGCCGCGACGCTCTCGGCCGAGAGTCCGAAGCGCGCGCGCTGCTTCGGCTGCGAATCGTGATGGACGAGCACGTCGGGAATGCCGATTCGCTGCACGGAAACGCCCAGAGCCCGATCCGAGACGAACTCGAGAACGGCCGATCCGAAGCCGCCCGCCAGCGAGTGCTCTTCTAACGTAAGGAAATGCGGGTGCGTTTCGGCGAGCGAAATCAACAGTGCATCGTCGAGCGGTTTTGCAAATCGAGCGTTGACGACCGTCGGACGCAGCCCTTGTTCCCCGAGCAATTCGGCGGCGTCGAGCGCTACGTCCACCGTGTTGCCGAAGGCGAGGATGGCGACGCCCGATCCCGAGCGCAACACTTCCGCCTTGCCGTGTTGCACCGGTGCGGGGGGATCGTTGTGCTTTCCGCTCGAGTTGCCGCGCGGATAGCGGATGGCGCACGGAGCGTTCAGCGAGAGCGCGTGCTCGAGCATCGGCAAGAGCTCGGCTTCGTTTCGCGGGGCCATGACCGTCAAGTTCGGCAGCGTTCGCAAATAGGCGATATCGTACAGGCCCATATGTGTCGGGCCGTCGTCGCCCACCACGCCGGCGCGATCCATGCAGAACACGACGGGCAAGTTTTGAATCGCCACGTCGTGCACGACTTGATCGTACGCGCGCTGTAAGAACGTCGAGTAAATGGCGCAAACCGGCTTGAGCCCGTTGGTCGCGGCGCCAGCCGCAAAACACACCGCGTGCGCTTCCGCGATTCCCACGTCGAAGTACCGGTCCGGAAAGCGCTTGGCGAACTTCGAGAGCTTCGTGCCGTCGGGCATCGCCGCGGTAATCCCGATCACGCGCGGGTCTTTTTCGGCAACTACGGTCATCGCATCACCGAACGCTTCCGAGAAGGTCGGCCGCGCGTCGGCCTTCTTGACGACGGCGCCGTCCTCGACTTGGAACGTCACGCCGCCGTGAAAGGTTCGCGAGTCGTTCTCGGCCGGAGTGTATCCCTTTCCTTTTACCGTTCGAACGTGCACGAGCACGGGCCGTTGCACGGAGCGCGCCGTCACGAGCGCGTCGACCAAAGAATCGATGTTGTGCCCGTCTACAGGCCCCATATAACGGAAGCCCAGCTCTTCGAAAATGACCGCGGTTTTCTCTGCGGGGTTGACGAAGCGGATAGCCGCCATCTCGGTGGTCGAAAGCCATTTACGCGCCGTGCTGCCGAACGGAATATGCCCGAGGACATCTTTGGTTTTTTCGCGCGCGAAATTGAACATCGGCTTGCTGCGCAAGACGGAAAGGTACGAAGCGATCGCGCCGACGTTTGGCGCGATCGACATTTCATTGTCGTTGAGAATGACGACGAAATTCGTCTTGAGCTCGCCCGCGTTGTTCAGCGCTTCGTACGCCAACCCGCCGGTCAGCGCACCGTCGCCGATGACGGCGATCACCGCATAATCGTCGTGCGCGAGATCGCGCGCCGTCGCCATGCCGAGCGCGGCCGCGACGCTGGTCGAAGCGTGGCCCGCACCGAACGGATCGTATTCGGATTCGCTTCGCATCGCAAACCCGGAAAGGCCGCCGCCCTTACGAATCGTCTCGAAACGCTCGCGTCGCCCGGTGAGCAGTTTGTGCACGTACGTTTGGTGACTGACGTCCCACACCACGCGATCGCGGGGCATGTCGAAGATGCGATGCAGGGCCAGCGTGAGCTCGACCACGCCGAGATTAGGCGCGAGATGACCGCCGCTCTGCGCGCACGTCCGCACGAGAAGATCGCGGATCTCCATGGCGAGGACGTCGAGTTCGGGGCGCGTGAGCTTCTTGACGTCGGCGGGGCCGGCGATGCGTTCGATGACCATGAAGCAGCCCTCCATTCGACGCCTTCACCGGAACTCCTGAGCGCGCCGCGTCCGTCGAAAAGGAATTTCCTGCCGCTCGCCGAGAGGAGCGCGCGTGGTGCAGCAACCGGCCCCTCAACCGATTCACAAACTGAACCGCCGTCAACGCGTTTGGAAAGAGCTTGCGCGGACGCTCTCCACGGTCTTCAATCCGTTTCTCACAGGTTTCGCGCTATTCATCATCCTCGCGCACTCGCGCGCCACCAGCGCGACGGATTTTTGGTGGCTGCTGTTCCTCTCGACGTTTTTTACGTCGCTCGGTCCGATGCTCTATGTGTTTTGGCTCTACGCGACCGATCGCATTTCGGATCTCGACATGTCGATTCGCGCGGAGCGCGAGCGCGTCTTCGGGGTCTTCGTGGTTTCATATCTCGCGGGGACGTGCGCGTTGTATTTCCTGCACGCCCCGAAGCTGCTCGTTGCGACGATGGCCGGCTACACGCTCAGCGCGATCGTCGTGCAGTACATCACGCGTTATTGGAAGATCAGCACCCACGCGCTGGGGATTACCGCGCCGCTCGTGGCGCTTTGGCTACTCTACGGACGCCAGCCGCTGCCGTTTCTCGTTTTGATTCCGCTGGTCTGCTGGGCGCGCGTGCATCTAAAAGCGCACACCGTTTCGCAGGTTATCGCAGGCGCGGCGCTCGGTGCTTCGTCGGTCGCACTCTTCTTTTGGCTGTTCCGCGTCGTATCGCTTTGAGCGCTATGCCGCTGCTTCCGCGGCAGCCCGAACGTCGGGTTCTCCGCCGACGATCCGAGCGATCGCGTCGCGAAAGAGCTCGCGATCGCCGGTGGTAACGTACCGGACTCCGCCGCGCCCTTCCGCCAATCCCAGCTGACGCGCCGCGGCGGCCGCGCGTTCGGCTTGTACGGCGGCCGGATCGATGCGCGGAATCCGATCTCCCAGAATCGCGGCGAAATGCCGGTCGAGCAACGGATAGTGCGTGCAGCCGTGCACGTACGCATCCAGACCCTCGGGCAATCGCGCACACGCTTCCGCGACCGCGTCGTATGCCTGCGGCGTATCCGCGGCTCCGGCTTCGACGATCGGCACCAGCGCGGGCGCCGCCACTTCCCACACCTGCGCGTCGGGGAGCCGTCGTGCGATCGCGCGGCGATAGGCATTCGCCGCCACCGTGGCGCTGGTTGCGACCACGCCGATGCGGCGTGCGTTTCGCTGTTGCAAGGCGGCCGCGGCTGCATCGATCAAATCGAGAATCGGAACGGCCGACGAAGGCCAGCCGAAACGTTGCGCGACCGCGCAGGACGTATTGCACCCCATGACGATCAACGACGCCCCCGCCGCGTTGAGCCACGCCACGTTGCTCGCAAAGAGCGCGCTCAACTCTTCCGCGGGCCGGTCGCCGTACGGCACGTGCGCTTGATCGGCAAAATAGAGAAGGTCGTACGCGGGAAGCAACTCGTGCAAGCGCTGGGCGACGCCCAAGCCGCCGAGCCCCGAATCCAAGATTCCTAACATCTTATCGCTGAAGATTTTGCGCGGGTGAGCCCGGCGGGCCTGCATAGTCGCCGATTGCATCCGCCAGCGCTTGCGCGACGCGCTGAAGCCACTCGGGCGACGAGAGCTTTAGGTAATCGTCGGCGTTCGAGACAAACGCCGTTTCGACCAGGACCGCGGGCATCGTCGTATGGTTGACGACGTAGTATTTGGCCTTGACGATGCCGTCGTCTTTCGTGCCGAGATCGGCGTCGATCAACCGCTTGTGGACCGCTTCGGCAAAT
>JAFAIW010000071.1 GCA_019236495.1 Vulcanimicrobiota bacterium
CCCTTCGCGTCGACGAAGTGCTTCTCGACGGTCCCATCCGAGGCCGTGGTGAACGAAATCATCTTGGCATCGGTTGGAAGGTAGTCTTCCATGTAGAGCTTGATGTGCTTGGCTTCCGCGACCCGAAGAAATGCGGCCAGTGCGCCAAGGGCCAACAAAACGTATCCGATCGTGCGAAGGAGTCGCCAAGTGCGTTGAAGTTGCACGTAATACATTGCTAACGAGCCTCCAGATAAGCGCCGGCTTCGGATTTCGGATCGACGGCGTTCAAGAAAATGTCTTCCAAGTTCAAATCCACTTCGCGCACGCTCTCGGCGCCGACGGCTTGGAGGGCCGCTCCGACCGCGCCGGCTTCGCGTTCGACGGAGAGTCGCACGATGCGCCCCGCGCGATCGACGCGATGGACGCGTGGATCGCTCGCGATTCCGTTGATCGCGAAACGATCGTCGGGAAAGATTCCTTCGACGATCTTCCAGCCGGCTTTTAAATCGTCCACGGCACCGCTCAACAAAAGCCGTCCACGTTGCAGGATTGCGATCGTATCCGCGGCGCGTTCGACTTGCCCGATCTGATGCGACGAGAAAACCACCGTCACGCCGCGGGCGGCGGCGTCGACGAGCAGATTGAGCACGGCGCGCTGGTTAATCGGGTCGAGGCCGCTCGTCGGCTCGTCGAGCACCAGGATTTCCGGCTGCGTGCTGAACGCCATCACGAGCGCAACCATCGTGCGCATGCCTTTCGAAAGGTTGCGAACGCGCTTTTTCGGATCGAGCGAAAAGAGATTCATCAATTCGGCTGCGCGTTTTCCATCGAAGCGTGCAAATGCGCGGCGCTGCATTTCCAAATGCTGCCCCACCGTCATCCAGTCGTAGAGCACGCTTTTCTCCGGAACATACGACAGCGTCTCGAAGCGCGCGGGCGTCAACGGCTCCCCTTCGTACAGAATCGTGCCGTTCGAAGGTTGTGCGAGCCCGAGCATACACTTAAAGGTCGTCGTTTTGCCGGCGCCGTTGGGGCCGAGAAGCCCGAAGACGCTGCCCGGCTCGACGTCCAGGCTCAAATCTTGCACGGCAGGCGTCGCGTTGTACGTCTTCGTGAGGTCTCGAATCGAGATGGTGCTCATGCGTTCTCTTTCTTTGGAAACCAGCGTGCCAGCGCATCTTCGAAAAGGGCGTTCAGGTCGGTGCGCGTCAAGCCGACGGCTTTTGCTTCGCGAATCGCGTTGTCGAGCGAGGTCGCGGCCATCGCGCTGACGGCTTGTTTGGACGAGGCGCCTGCGCCGTTGGCCCGGATGAACGAGCCCCGGCCGGGCGACGTCTCGATGACTTGGTCGCGCTCGAGTTCGCGGTAGGCTCTCGCAACGGTGTTGGGATTGATCGTGAGGTCAAGCGCCAAGGCTTTGACGGTGGGGAGTTGCTCGCCGTCGGCGAGGGCGCCGATGGCGACCGAGCGCTTGACCTGTTCGATCAGTTGAAGGTAGATCGGAACTCCGCTGCGGGGATCTACCGTGAAGATGGCAGGCACGCGGGTTAGACTCGCGGCCCCCAGCCCGAGAACAGGCGGGTGCTGAGCTGTTCGGGTACGAGGATGCGCCGCTCTTGGCGGATCGCGGGTTCGGGATGGTACGGACGGTTCGTCATGCTTGGCCCTCCTTCGGAGCCTCCGTACTAGCTTACTGTTGTACTAGTACACTAGTACAATAGCATATCAGGACGATTTGTCAAGCCTCCTGTTTCAGGCGCTCCGCCCCGAGTCTGTCCTGAGCTTGTCGAAGGATGCCCCCACTTCGTGGGGCCCCCCTTGCGTGGGGCCGACACCTCGTTGACTGGCACGAGACTCCCCGAAGGGGCCCCCGAAACGCTGCGCCTGGCAAAGAAGATCAGGGCATCCCCGGATGTGGCCGGAGCTCGTTGGCGGCTATCATGCCGCTATGGATCCGATGCACGACCTTCTCCCCGCACCCGAACGCGCGATCGCCTCGGCGCTGGAGCGCTCCCGGCGCACCGAGCGCCCCTGCCTCGTGTTGGTCGTCGGCGCCGGCGTGGCGGCATGCCGCAGCATCGTGGGGCCGCAGATTCGAACCAAAGATGCGGTGTTGGCGCTCCCCGGCGGCGGGTGCGTCGCCGTCTTCGAGGCGCTGCGCGGCAATCGCGACGCCTATACGATCGCGCGGAGGGTCGGCGCGGGGTTGCGGGCTCCCGTCGGCCTCGCAATCTTTCCCTACACCGCGGACGACGCGGGCGAGCTGCTCGCTCGCGCGGCCGTGGCAATGACGACCGCGCAGGCGCATGGCGAACCGCTCGAAACCGCGCGACCCTTCACCCCGGCCCGCGTTGCCGTTCGCACCTC
>JAFAIW010000098.1 GCA_019236495.1 Vulcanimicrobiota bacterium
CCCGCGACGAGGATGTGCGGCATCTTGCAGAGGTCGCCGAAAACCGGCCGCCCCATGATGTCTTTGCCGAGCGCCATCCACAGCGGGGGTACCTGCCCGCGATTGGGCAGCGAGTCCAGAATCTCGCGAATCGCGACGACCGCCACCGTTTGATTCGGGACCTCGATGCCGACGGCAGACTTTCCGGGAATCGGGGCCTCGATGCGCACGCTGGTGGCGGCCAGCGCCAGCGCGATGTCGTCGGCCAGCGCCGAGATGCGGGAAATCTTGATGCCGCGCTCGGGCTTGAGCTCGTACCGGGTGATCGAAGGGCCCCGCTCGATGTGCGTCACCTTCGCGCCGACCCCGAACGACGCCAGCGTATCTTCTAATACGTGCGAGCGGCTCGAGTCATCGGTAACTTGTGCCTGCGGCGGATCGAAGAGCGCGAGGTCAGGCAACCGATAGGGTCGCGCAATGGCTGAAGCGGGTTCGTATTCTCCGCGAACCGGGGGTGGAGCAGCGTCCTCGGGCTCGTCGTCCTCGACCTCGTCGTCCTCGATCTCGTCGTCATCGAGTTCCCCGTCGTCTTCGTACTCGTCGTCTTCTTCGAACTCTTCGTCTTCCTCGAATTGCTCTTCGGCGTGCGGCTCCGGCGCGTCCACGGCCAACGCCGCTTCGGTAATCACGATCTCAGCGGGAACGGCGACCGGATCGACCGGCATCGGCACGAGCGGCGCCGGTTCGGACGCACGCAAATCGAACGCTTCGCGAATTCCCGCATGTCCCGGCGGAAGCGCGAGGTGCACCTTCGGAAGCCGCACGCGGCGGAGCTGAACGATGCACCAGCCGATCACCTTTTTCAACGAAACGTTGGTCACCGAGACCGCAAGCGCAACCGCCGCAAGCGCAATCACGATGCGTGCGCCGGCGACACCCAGCAAGCCGCTCAAACTCCACCACATGCCTGCGCCGAACGCGCCCCCGGCGCGACCGAGCCACGCATCGATCAGCAAGAAAAATGCGAGCGCGGTCGTGCCGAGCGTCGCAATCATCCGCGGCACGTTGATTTCGAGAAAGATGATGGTGCCGACGAACGCAACGAGCAGAACGAACAGCCACGCGGCTGCACCGAAAATCGCGTGCAGCGCATTAGCGGCCGACGCACCGGCGATTCCGGCGCGGGCGGGGAGGAGAAGTGCGATCCCTAAGAGGACGGCGAGGCCGAGCGCGGCAATCCCCGCAATCTCGTAGTTCAGACGCGTCTTCGCGGTCGCCTTGCGGCGTACGCGGGCCATGAGCCTATCTCTTTCGCCGTGAATTCGAGGAGTTCTTTTGAGCGTCGCCACCATCGTCGTCCTGAAAGGCGACCAGACCGGACAGGAGCTACTGGACGAGGCGCTTCGCGTCTTGGACAAATCCGTCATCGACGTCGAGCTGCGACTCGAACCGTTCGATCTCTCGCTTGAAAACCGGCGCGCAACGAGCAACGCGGTGGTCTTGGAATCCGCCGAAGCGATGAAACGCACCAAGCTTGGAATCAAAGCCGCAACGATCACGCCGGAAACGCCGGGCGACGTTGGTTCGCCCAACGCGATCTTACGCAAAGCCGTCGATGGAAAGGTGATCGTGCGAACCGGACGACGCCTTCCCGGAGTGCGTCCCGTCGCGGGAATCCACTCGCCCATTTCGATCGTGCGCATGGCCGTTGGCGACGCATACGGCGCTAAAGAGTGGCGGGAGGGCGAAGGGAACGATGAGGCGGCGTTTCGCACCGAACGCATCGAACGGAGCGTTTGCCGCGTCGTCGCGGAATATGCGTTCATCCACGCGCGCAAAACCAAATCGAAAGTCTTCGGCGGCCCGAAGTACACCGTGAGCCCGGTCTACGAAGGGATGTTGAAGGAAGAGATGGATGCGGCGGCCGCGCGCCATCCGGATGTCTCCTACGAGCCGCAGCTGATCGACGCGACCTACGCGTTGCTGCTCTCGAATCCGGGAGACCCGATGGTGATCCCCTCCCTGAACAGGGACGGAGATTGTCTTTCGGATCTCGTCATGCAGCTGTTCGGCTCGATCGCCGGAGCCGAATCGGTGCTGCTCAGCTTCGATGCGGAACTCCGGCCGTCGGTGGTGATGTCGGAGGCGCCGCACGGTACCGCGCCGCGGCTCTTCGGAAAGAACGTCGCGAATCCGATGGCGATGATCCTGGCCGCCGCGGCGCTGCTCTCTTATATCGAAGACGCGCGGGCCGCCAACGCTTCCCGGGCGATCTACGAGGCCACGCTCGAAGCGGTCCACGCCGGCGTCGCGACGAGCGATCTCGGCGGCCACGCCTCGACGACGGAGTTCACCGACGAGGTCATCGAGCGGGTCAAGCGCAAGCTCGACGTCTGGTCGAGTCTCTAGCCTCGGCCTCTGGAAGAAGTTCCCGGAGCGGCCGAAGCTATATAGGTATGGCGAACGCGACGCAGGGCCAGCACCAGAACCAGCGGCAGACCTTCCGCCAATCCGTCGAGGTCCCGATCGAAGTTTCGATCACCGGCGTTCCGGTGCCGATCCATGCGACGTTGATCAACATTTCCGCGACCGGTGCGCGGATGCGGTCGCTGATATCGATAGAGAAAGACAGCTCGATTCGCTTCCCGCTGCGAACGAGCGGAAAAACGATCGAGATACGCGGCCGGATTGCGTCGCGTAACAAACCCATCGGACAGGCACTCTACGAATACGGCATCGCGTTCGATCGCATCTCGACCGCAGATCAAGATTCGGTTGTCCAAGCGGTCATGGAGTTCCAGCGGCGCGAGGCCGCCGCACGCGCCGACGAAAAAGAGCCGCCGTCGATTCCGGGAGCGACGGGCAAGCAAAAGCGCGCCGCTTACCGCGCCAACGTCGCCTTCGAAGTGCGCTATAAGAAAGTTGGGCGCGCCGGCTCGAGTACCGCCCAAGCAAACGACCTGAGTGTCGGCGGACTACGGTTGATCACCGACGAGGTCTTTCCGAAAAACGCCTTGCTTTCGTTTGAGTTCACGCTTCCGTCAGAAGTGCTCAACGTTTTCAAAGGTAAGATTGCGGAAGCGGAGATCAGCCCATTCGGTGTGCGCGCCGAATGGAAACCGCGTGAAGGTCAACGGCCCTTCGAGCAGATGCAATTGACCGGCCGCGTCGTAACGCGCCTCAAAGACTCATACGGACGTGCCGTGTTCGGCATCCAATTCGTCGACGTCGACGCGTTCACGCGCGAAGAGATCCAACGCTTCATCCACGCCGCTCAAGTGTACCGGCTGCACACGAACCAAGGCCTGCGTTCTTAAGCGCTACGCCGCGATCCCGACGACTCCGGCGAGCGCCAGCACGATGCCGACGGCCTGCCGACCCACGAAACGTTCTTTCAGGAAGATGACCGAGAGCAAAACGGTCGAGGCCGGATAGAGCGACGTCAACACCGCGGCAACGGACAGATAGCCATTGAAGGTCGCGAGAACGTAGAGCACGTTGGCGCTCATGTCGATGAGGCCCGCAAAGACCACGAGCGGCAGAACGCCGCGCCCAGGGAAGAGGCTCTCGCGACGCACCACCGCAATGGCCGCCAGCAATCCGATCGATCCGACGCGCGTCGCGACGAGCGGCCGTAAGCCCGCGTGCGGGCCGCTTTGCGCCAGAAAGAGCAGAAAGCCGCCGAGCACGAGACCGGAGGCGACCGCCGCTCCGACCCCGCGATCCGCGCTGCCGTCCCCGCCGCGATCCTCGGTCATCGAAACGAGTGCGATACCCGCCAGAGCGGCAAGAATTCCGGCGACTTGAAGGCCGCGGAGATGCTCGCCGCGCACGACCCCGACGGCGACCGGTACGATCGCGGCCAGCACCGCGGTGATCGGCGAGACGATGCCCATGCGTCCGACCGAGAGCGCATAGTAGAGGAGGGCGATTCCGAGCCCGCCGCAGAGACCACCCAGAAATCCCCAGCCGTAATCCTGCGCCGTCGCGGCGCTCGGGAAAAACCAAATCACCGCGAGCAGCACAGCGAAGCCGGCCGCCTGCGAGACGATCGTGACCGACCACGTCGACGCGCGCTTGGTCGCCAACCCCCCGCAGAAATCCGCACTGCCGTAGAACGCTGCGGCTAATAAGCCGAGCAGAACTCCCACGCGACGCGTTAGACTTCCATGACGACGGGGATCACGATGGGGCGCCGTTTCGTGCGCGCGTAGATCGAACGCGAAAGGCCGTTACGGATATGTTCCTTGACGGTGTTCAAATCGCGGATGCCCTCGAGCGAGCAATTCTCGATGATGCCGGTCAGTTCGTTACGCAGCTCGTTCATGACGCCGTCCGATTCGGGCAGATAAAGAACGCCCCGCGTAACCACGTCGGGTCCGGCAATGATGCGCGCTTCCTCGCTGTCGATCGTCACCACCACCATCATGATGCCGTCGTTGGAAAGGGCCTTGCGGTCGCGCAGCACCGCGTCGCCGACGTCGCCAACGCCCGAGCCGTCGACCATGACGTGCCCGCCGTATGTCTTGCCGACCTTATCGCCTTCGCCACCGCAAAATTCGATAACGTCCCCGTTTTCGCACGTCAAGATGTGTTCGGGTGCCACACCCGTGCGTACCGCAAGCTGTCCGTGCATGACGAGCATACGATACTCGCCGTGGACGGGGATGAAATATTTCGGACGCACGAGGTTGAGCATCAACAAAAGCTCTTCTTGTGAAGCGTGACCCGAAACGTGCGATTTTCCGTCGGTGCCGTGAACCACCGTCGCCCCCAGCTTGTAGAGATTGTTGATGGTCCGATACACGCTCTTCTCGTTGCCGGGAATGGGCGTCGCCGAAATGACGACCGTGTCGCCGGCCACGATCTTGAATTTGCGATGGTCGCGCACCGACATACGGGTGAGCGCCGACATCGGCTCGCCCTGCGATCCGGTCGTCATCACGACGACCTGCGCGGGCGGATAGTCGTCGACTTCTTCGATTTGAATCACGCGCTCGGGCGGAACGCGCAGATACCCCAATTCGCTCGCATACCGCATCACGTTCTGAAGCGAACGCCCTAAGAACGCCACCTTTCGGTCGAACCGCACGGCGTGATCGACGACTTGCTGGATACGCGGTACGTTCGAAGCGAAGGACGCGACGATGATGCGGCCCTTCGCGCGCGAAAAAATGGTGGAAAACGCTTCGCCGACGACGCGCTCCGAGAGCGTGTGCCCAGGCCGCTCGGCGTTCGTGCTGTCGGAAAGCATGCAGAGCACGCCCTCGTCGCCCACTTCCGCGATGGTTGCGAAATCGGCCGGCCGGCCGTCGATCGGCGTCTGGTCGAATTTGAAATCGCCGGTGTGAAAGATCAAGCCGGCCGGCGTCCGTATCGCAAGCGCGCAGGCTCCCGAGACCGAGTGGTTGATGTGGACGAACTCGGCGTCGATCG
The DNA here is from genome assembly GCA_019236495.1 of Vulcanimicrobiota bacterium. Lineage (GTDB taxonomy): Bacteria > Vulcanimicrobiota > Vulcanimicrobiia > Vulcanimicrobiales > Vulcanimicrobiaceae > JAFAIW01. The sequence continues at coordinate 5,416 of JAFAIW010000098.1, forward strand.
ATCCGAAGCGAATCGATTCGCCAGCTTCGATCGTTTGAAATTTCTGCTGATCGAAACGATGCTCTTTCGCTTTGGCTTTGATCAAAGCGAGCGAAAGATCCGTTCCGACGACCGGGACGTCGAACTCGCGGAGCAGATACGGAATGCCGCCGATGTGGTCTTCGTGTCCGTGCGTCACCAGCACGGCTCGAAACTTTGACGCACGTTCGCGAATGTACGTGAAATCGTTGATGACGATGTCGACGCCGAACATCTCTTCGTCGGGAAACATCAGTCCACAGTCCACCGCGACCATGTCGTCGTTGGTTTCCACGAGCGTCATATTGCGGCCGATCTCGCCGCAGCCGCCGAGCGGCACGAGGCGGACGTACGGTTCCAGCGGAGGGTCGGGCACGATCAGGCTGTCGACAGTCACGTTCCTACTTTACTTGCGGGCGTGAGGCGTGAACGACGTTCAAAGGAGTCTGAAATGAACGTTTTGCTTTCGCCCATCATGGCGCTCGTCTTCGGCATTCTCGCCTGCTCCCCGGCGTCCGCTTCGGGTAAGCCCTCGTCCCATCACCGCGCCGCCCCGCAAGCGGCCGGAATGGATCTCTTCTCCCGCCGCGCCCGGCGGCGCGTCGCAACGATCTTGCAGCTTCGCTTGCTGGAGTTGCGCAAAGAACGGCTGGATGCGATCCGCCGCGTCATCGAACGACGGCTTTCCATCGACCGGCTCTTCGCCTCTCCTCCTCCAACGCCGTGACAGGCTCGGGCTGATGCGCCCCTGAAACTTGCCCAGCGCTCGGCGCGTACCAAAGGAGGAGCGTATGACTTCGGAGACTTCCGCACTGCCCGAACGCAAGAACGGCTTGACGACCGTGCTCAATACGGTCATCGCGCCGCGCGAGGCATTTGAAAGCCTGCGCGACGGACCGACCTGGGGCTGGGCCTACGTGATCGTGATGGCATTGAGCGTGGTAGGGTGGTTCATCGCACTCCCGGTGAACGATCACATCGCAGTCGTCATGACGCAGAACATGATCGCCCATAACGTCCTCGGCATGGGGAGCCTGACGGACGAGCAAAAGGCCCGGGCTTTGGAACGGGCAGCCCATCCGGCCGTCCTCAATCGGGTGTTCGGTTTGGCCATCCTCGCGATCGTCCCGTTCCTGGTGGTCTTCATCGAAACGCTTTTCTTGCTCGCCGGCAATGCGATCGGGCGCGGGAAGTCCACCTTCAAACAACTCTGGGCGGCGGCGATGAACATCAACGTGGTTACCTTCGGCCTCTTCACGCTTGCGATTTCGATCGTGGCGGTGTTGCGCGGGCCCGCGTCGTTCAGCACTTCGGCGGAATACTATCGCGACATACCCACGCTCGCGCTTTTGGTTCCGCAAGGCAGTCCGGGGATGGTGGCGTTTTTCGCAACGATCCAACCTTTCTCGTTGTGGGGCTTGTTCTTGATGGCAACCGCCCTGATCGTCATAGGTAATGCATCGCGTGCCGTCTCCTGGGCGACGGCAATCGTAAACCTGTTGTTCTACGGCATGCTTTCTGCGGCAATCGCCAACGCGTTCAAGTTCTAGACGATGCTACGTGGCTGCCGGATTGCCGTGTTTCTCGCGACGCTCCTTGGAACGGCGGCGTTTCCGGCGGCTGCCGAAACTTTGACGCTGCCGCAAGCCGTCCAAGTCGCAATGGCGCACAATAGCGCGGTACTCGCAAAAGAGGCGTCGCTCGTCGCGGCCGAGTCGAACTTCACCAAGCAACGAGCGCAAGAGTTCCCTACGATCGTGGGGACGCTCGAAAATCAACAAGAGCGCACGCAGAATCAGAGCGGCGAGTTCGCGCAGTTCGGCATCACGCCGGTGAGCAAATTCTCGCAGAACACCGCCCAAGTCAGCAGCACGTGGATGTTCTACAACGGATCGCTGAATCAAATTCTTTCGGAAGAACAACGCCGTCAAGTCGACTCGGCCCGCGCGGATCTGCGGTCGAGTGAGGCCAGCACGACCTCGAACGTCTCCGCGGGATTCTTCGGTCTCGCCTCACGCGATGCGTCGCTGGCGCTTTCCGAAGGGAACCTTCACTATCAAGAAGAGCTGCTCGACGTTGCGAAGGCGCGCGAGAAAGCCGGGTTGGTCGCGGGCGTCGACGTCCTGCGCGCGGACGTCTCGGTGCAACAAGCCGAGGCCAGCGCGCTGACGGCCAACGCCGAAAGCGAAAATGCGCGCGAAGCGCTCGCGCAATTGATCGGCGCGCCGCTCGATACGGCGTTTGCGGTGCCGCGCGAATTGCCCCAGCCGCCGCTTCCGGCGAATCCGCTCGAGGGACTCATCGCGATCGCGGAAGCCAATCGTCCGGACTTGGCTTCTTCGTATGCGTCGCTCGAGATCGCCCGTCTCAGCTACTCCTCGATCAACAGCGACTTGTTGCCTGCGGTCTCGCTCAATGGTTCTTTCGGAAATCAAGCCGTTCCGACCAACTTCGGACCGGACGCCACGCAGGTCGAATTGACGAATCAAGAATGCGCGTCCGGGATTCTGCCGCCGATCGACTGCATCGGATATCCCTTCAGCTTCAGCCGCGGATCGCCCGGATTTTGGTCGGTCGGCATCACGACGACGCTGAACATCCCAGTGATCGACTACGGGACTCGGGCGCTGGCCCACAAGGCGGCGCGCGCCCAAATCGAGTCTGCCCAGCAATCCTACGAGAATACGAAATCCTCCGTCGAGCTGGACGTGCGGCAATCGTACCGCGACGCGCAGACCGCCATGGCGAATGTCGGCTTTCAGAAGAAAGCCTCCGATCTCGGCGTTGAATCGGCGCGCATCGCGCAACTTCAATACAAGAACGGCTTGATCTCCTTCACCGACGTCACGAACGCGCAGCAAACCGCGCTGTCGGCGCAAAACGACTTGGTAACGGCCCGCGTTTCGTACCTCAACGCGCTCGTCAAACTGCGCGAAGCAATCGGCACCTACGACCCTGCCGCCATGGTCGCGGATCTCTAGAAATCACGAGATGAGCAAAAAAACACGCAACATCCTGATCGTCACCGGAGCGCTGCTGTTCTTCATCGTCGTCGCGCTGGTCATCCCGCATGGCGGATCGAGCGCGACCGTCAAGACGCAAACCATCCGCTACACGGAATTCAGCACGAAACTGCCCGAGAACGGCGTGGTTCAGCGCCCGCTCACGCAAACGATCGCAACGCTGATTTCGGGGAATCTCGGAGCGATCTTGGTGAAGCCGGGCGATCGCGTGGCGGAGGGTCAAGTGCTCGCTACGATCGTGAATCCCCAAATCACCTCGGCCGCACAATCGAGCGGCGATGCCTATCGCTCCGCGGCCGCGCACGCGCGCTCGGCCTCGTACAACGCGGAGGTGAATCTGCTGGGAGCGCGTCAGCGCTTGACCCAGGCCGAGGCGGATCTGGCCAACGGCGTTCAATCCGGCCTCGGGTACGGAAACAGCACGGAAGCGGACCTCCGCGCGCAGGCCGAAGGGAACCTGACCAACGCCGCTACCGGCTTGCGCGAAGCCCGACGCGTCTACGAAGCAAACGTCGACCTCTACAATAATAAGGCCATTTCGCTCGACGCCCTCGATCAAGCCAAAGCGAAGCTCGAGCAGGCGCAAGTTGCTTACGATCAAGCGAGCCGGGCGCTCGAATCGTTTAACTCATCGCAAGGTCGCGAGCGCCAAGTCCTGGTCGAAAACGTCGCGGAAGCGCGGCAGGGCCTCGCGCAAGCGGAAGCCGCCGCCAGCGCGTCGGGCGGTGGAACCGACGTGGCGGCCGCGCAAGCGGATGCGGCACGCGCGGCCGACGACTACGCCTATGCTGAAGCGCAGGCCGACGCCACGCGGATTCGCGCGCCCTTCGCCGGGATCGTGCAGAGCATCGCGACGCAACCCAACGACGCGCTGCGTCAGCTGCAGCCCGGCGATCCGATCTCCGCCGGCGCTCCCATCTTCACGCTGGCGGCGAGCGACGCGTTCATCGTACGAGCGAAGGTGGACGAGCAAGACATCGAGTCGGTGGCCGCCGGACAGCGCGCCACCATCACCGGCGAGGACTTTCCGGGCAAGACGCTGTTCGGTCGCGTGGCGGTGATTTCGCCGGTGGCGCAACGCTCCGACGACCCGTCGAGCACGGCTCGCCAAGTACTGACGACCATCCGCCTCGACGCGTCTCCGGCCTTCTTGCGCGATGGGATGAGCGTGGACGTCGACATCCACACCGCGGAGATTTCGCACGCCATCGTCGTCCCCAACGACGCGATCGTCACCGAGGGCGGCCTGAAGTACGTTTGGATCGTCCAGAACGGGGTCGCGCACAAGCAGCGCGTACGGATTGGGCAGAGCAACGACGTGGAGTCCGTCGTTCGCAGCGGCCTCTCCTCAGGCCAAACGATCGTTGCGGAGAAACCAACGGATGTTTCGGAAGGCACGCGCATCGTTGCGGCGACGCCCAATCCGTCTCCCAGTCCGTGAATCGTCTCATCGCGTATTTCTTCGAAGCGGGCGAGGCCGTGTGGCGCAACCGCACGCGCTCGATTCTCACCATGCTCGGAATGATCATCGGGACCGCGTCGGTCATTGCCGTGCTCGGCATCAGTCACGCGGCGAGCACGGGAATCAGCTCGCAGATCGCCTCGTTCGGCATTGCATTCGGACAAGTTCAGGTCGACCAACAACAGGACGATCCAAGCATTGCGACGTTGCAGTACCGCGACGTTCAAACCGTGGCCGACGCGACGCCGGACGCCGTGCGCGAAATCGAGCCGCTCTACGACACGAACTACCCCATGGTGGCGAACCGCGTACACGCCACCTACGACGTCGTTTCGGCCGGCGGATACCACACGGACCGGCTCACGATGCGCGCGGGCCGAAGAATCTCGAATGACGACGTGGCCGCCGGAGCGCACGTCGCAACCCTAACCCCGGACCTTGCGGACAAGTTCTTCAAAGACGGCACGGCCGTCGGAAATTTCATCGATATCAATGGGACGCGCTTCATGGTGGTGGGGGTTTACGACCCCGTGAAAGCCAGTCTCTTCAGCGGAGCGACCTCGGGGACGGCCGAGATTCCATACACGACATATCACCGAATGCAACCTGGACCCATTTCGGGGATGCAATTTTATCCGGTCGATCCGGCCAAGGTCGACCAAGCGGGGGCCGCGGTCGTCACCGCGTTGCAACGCATTCATGGAGCGCGAGCGAAATATCAAGTTCAAAACGTCGGTGCGATTGCGGGCGGATTCGACACGGTCATCGGCATCATTGCCGTCGGGTTGACGGCCATCGGTGCGGTCGCATTGCTCGTGGCGGGCATCGGCATCATGAACATCATGTTGGTGTCGGTCAACGAACGCACCCGTGAAATCGGGATCCGCAAGTCCATCGGTGCGAGCCGGCGCGACATTACGTTGCAGTTTCTGATGGAAGCCCTGATTTTGGCTCTCGGCGGCGGGGGCATCGGCATGCTGATCGGGATTCTGGCCACCGTCGGGAGCGCATCGCTCATCAGCCGCACGCTCGGACAGGCGATCGTACCCTACGTGCTCGTCGTGAGCGTGGCACTCGGGTTTTCAATCAGCGTCGGTCTGATTTTTGGCATGTATCCCGCTCTGCGCGCCGCGAAAATGGACCCGATCGAGGCGCTTCGGTCGTGATGTACGTCGGCGAAGCGCTTCGCGTGCTCATCGAAAACAAGATCCGCACGCTTCTCACGATCACCGGACTCATTATCGGCGTAGGAGCGGTCATCGCCATTCAGGTGCTGGGAAGCGGAATGTCGGGGGCGGTCGAGGGCGTACTCGGAGGTTTCGCCGACAATAGTTTCTTCGTACAGCCGAACCCGTCGCAGGGAGATTTTCTGAAAGCCGCGATCCATCTTCGCGATCTCGACCAAGTCCGTCGACAGGTACCAAACATCAGCGACGCCGTGCCCCTTTCGATCGTCCGCGAAATGGCACGTAGCGGACACACGCACGCGCGATCGACCGTCTTCAGTACCTCGGCGCACCGCTACGCAAAAGAGCCGTTTCAATATGGTTCGAATCTCACGCAAAGCGACGTCGACACGAGTGCGGCCGTGTGCCTGATCTCGCACGCCGCGTACGAAAAGCTCTTCCCGAGTGGAGGCGACCCCGTGGGCGAAAGCCTTCACATCGGCACGCATCGCTACATGATTCGCGGCGTTCTCCAACCGCCGCGGGCCGGCATTTTGAATCCCAATCAGGGCGGCGACGTCTCCTTGCCGTACACGACGTTCGATCGCGACTTCTTGCACGGCGAACCTATGCTGCTGGCGGTATTTTACGTGGCGGACGTTTCACAGATCGCGGATACCGAAACTGCGACGGTGAAGGCTCTGCGCGCCATTCACCGCAATGCCGCCGACATTCAGTACATCACGTTCGATCGTAAGCAAATCGCGGGATTCATCACGGGATTTTTCGACACGCTGACCTTGATCGTCGGACTCATCGGCGCCGTCTCACTGGTGGTAGCCGGAATCGGGATCATGAACATCATGCTCGTCTCGGTCACCGAACGCACGCGCGAAATCGGGGTTCGCAAGGCGATCGGCGCGCGCCGCGGACAAATTCTCGCGCAGTTCTTCATCGAAGCGCTCGTCTTGTGCGGTATCGGGTGCGGAATCGGACTCGCGCTTGGCCTCGCGATCGGTTTCGCGGTCAACGAGCTCGCGCTCGTCAAACTGTCCGGCACCGTTTCCGCGATTCCATGGCTACAGGCGACGCTGGTGGCCGTTACGTTCGCGACCGTCGTCACGCTCGCATTCGGCACATACCCGGCGTTGCGCGCAGCGCGACTCGATCCCATCGAGGCTTTGCGCTATGAATAATTCCGCGCGCGCCATCGAGGTTCGCGACATCACAAAAATCTATCGCACCGGCGCGGTCGAGGTGCCGGCGTTGCGGGGCGTCTCGTTCGCCATCGAGCACGGCGAATACGTGGCCATCATGGGGCCGTCCGGATCCGGAAAATCGACGCTCATGAATTTGATCGGTTGCCTCGATCGCGTGACGAGCGGAAGTTACCTACTGGACGGCGTCGACGTTTCGTCGCTCGACGACGACGCACTGGCGGAAATTCGCCTGAAAAAACTCGGGTTCGTCTTTCAAGGCTTCAACTTACTCGCGCGCACCGATGCGATTCGCAACGTCGCCTTGCCGTTGTTCTACGCCGGCGTTCCGTCGCGCGAGCGGAATACTGCCGCGCTCGAGCGGCTTGCCGAGGTGGGCCTAGCGGACCGCGCCACGCACAAACCCACCGAGCTCTCCGGCGGACAACAGCAACGCGTGGCCATCGCCCGCGCGCTCGTGAACAACCCCGCGGTCTTGCTCGCCGACGAGCCCACCGGCAACCTCGACACACAAACCAGCGACGACATCATGCGCCTGTTCGGGGAGCTCAACGCGGGCGGCAGGACGATCATCATGGTCACGCATAACGAAGAGGTCGCCGCGCACGCGCGCCGCGTCATCCGCCTTCGCGACGGCCTGATCGTGGCGGATGACCGCTCCCCCAGTGCCCTCCCAGTCTCCTAATTTAGGGTAGGAACCCGGGCGGGCGGCGCTCCGGTGACACTTTTTTGCGTTGTATGGGTAGGACAATCGCACAACCGCTTCAGCATGCAAGGGTACGGAACAGGATGAATTTGCGCGTTTTACCGGCGCTGATGATCGCCCTTGTTGGCGCGATCATCGGCAGCTTCACGATGATGCTCTACGCGAGCACGCACTTTTCCAACGTGGCCGGACCGGATCACTCGCCACCGGTGGTTTCGGCTGCGCCGATGTATTCCGGGTCGAGCGATCAGGATCGCATCGTTAGCGCGGTCAAGCGCGTCGCCCCTTCGGTCGTCGCCATCAATCTCACGGTGAACGGGCAGCAGGTCGTGCCGCTCGACCCGTTCTCGCAGTTCTTCGGCGGCGGTGGGCCGCAGGGCGTGCAGCACTTCCGCGCTCGCGCGTCCGGCTCGGGCTTCGTCGCAAAGAACAACGGCGAAATCGTCACCAACGCGCACGTCGTCACGCCGCCGCACAACGGCACGATCTCGAAACTCGAAGTCGTTTTTCCCAACGGCGATCGCGTTCCGGCGCACGTGCTCGCGACCAATCTATCGGCCGACCTCGCGTTGATCAAGGTCGACAACTACGCGAAGCTGCCGCCTCCGGTGCAGTTCGCCAATTCCGACCAGCTCGAAGCCGGCCAGTGGGCCATCGCGATCGGTGAGCCGCTGGAATTGCAAAAGACGGTCACGGTCGGCGTGGTTTCCGGTTTCAATCGCGACGAGCCCATCCAAGATGAGAGCGGTGGCCTCATCGACTTCAAGGGTCTGTTGCAAACCTCGGCGCCGATCAATCCCGGCAATTCGGGCGGGCCGCTGGTCGACGTCAACGGCCGCGTGATCGGCGTGAATCAATCGACCGCCTCGCCGAGCCAAGCGCAAGGCATCGGCTTTGCGATTCCCTCGAACGCGGTGCAACAACAAATCGGGCTGCTCGAGAAAAATCCGGGCGCACACCAAGGCACGAACGTCGGGTACATCGGCGCACTGTTGGGTCCGGTCAACGCGAACGTCCGCAGCCAAATCGGCTACAACGGGCAAGGCGGCGTGGTCGTGGCGCAAGTCGTCGGGGGAGGGCCCGCCGACCAAGCCGGGCTCCAGCCCGGCGACGTCGTGCTCAAGGCCAACGGCAAAGACGTCAACGACCCGAACGCCTTGATCGAAATCATCAAAGGGACCCCGCCGGGGCGCAGCGTTTCGCTCCAAGTCTGGTCCCAGGGCCTCAAGAAACTGGCGGACGTCAAGGTTTCCGAACGACCGGCGGACCTGTATCAACCGCCGCAGCAGCAAGGCCCGTAACCGGTTTAAAAGGCGCTCCGCCCTAGGCTCCGCGCCCCCCACTTCGTGGGGCCCCCAGGCGCGGGGCGCCGAGGCCCCATTGCCGGGCAAAATACTCCCCGAGGGGGCGCCGAGAAATCTCGGCTAGGAGGCCGTTTTCGAGCAAGACTTTGGCGCCGCTGACATTGTGGCGAGCAAGCAGGTCTATCCTGCAACCCAAGCCCGGCAGATTGTGTCAAAGGCCCTGGAACAGAAAACGGCCGGCGGGGTAATATAGTCGGTACGTTTGCATCCTTGTAGCGGCGTAAGCGGCAAGGCTTAGTAGCAGTTCGCGAACAGCTGGTCCGGTCGTTCGGAAAGAGAGACTATTTCATGGCAAAAGTGGTCGGAATCGACCTTGGCACGACCAATTCGGTCGTTGCCGTGATGGAAGGCTCGCAGCCGACCGTCATCGCGAATGCGGAAGGCTCGCGCACGACGCCCTCCGTCGTCGCATTCACGAAAACCGGCGAGCGTCTCGTCGGACAACTCGCAAAGCGTCAAGCAATCACCAACCCGGACCGCACGATTTCTTCGATCAAGCGGCACATGGGCACGGACTATCACGTCAAGATCGACGGCAAGGATTACACGCCGCAAGAGATCTCGGCGATGATCCTGCAAAAGCTCGTGAACGACGCCTCGAGTTATTTGGGAGAACGGGTCACCAAAGCCGTGATCACCGTTCCCGCGTATTTCAACGACTCGCAGCGTCAGGCCACCAAAGACGCCGGGAAGATCGCCGGACTCGACGTGCTGCGCATCATCAACGAACCGACCGCGGCCGCGCTCGCATACGGCCTCGATAAAAAAGGAAGCGAAACGATCCTCGTCTGGGATCTCGGCGGTGGAACCTTCGACGTTTCGATTTTGGAAGTCGGCGACGGTGTCTTCGAAGTGAAGGCGACCAACGGCGACACGCATCTCGGCGGCGACGACTACGACCATCGCATCGTCGAATGGCTCGTCGGTGAGTTTCGCAAGGAACAAGGCATCGACCTCAGCAGCGACAAGCAGGCGATGCAGCGGCTCACGGAAGCCGCCGAGAAAGCCAAGATCGAGCTTTCGAGCGTGGTCCAAACCAGCATCAACTTGCCGTTCATTACGGCCGACCAAAACGGTCCGAAGCATATGGATTTCACGCTCACTCGCGCGAAGTTCGAAGAGCTGACCGCCGATCTCACCGATCGTTGCGTTCAGCCGTTCAAGAACGCGCTCGCCGATGCGAAGCTCGACATCTCGAAGATCAACGAAGTCGTGCTGGTGGGCGGCGCGACGCGCATGCCCGTTATCCAGCAGCTCGTTCGCAAGCTTACGGGTAAGGAACCGAATCAATCCGTGAACCCGGATGAAGTCGTGGCCGTCGGCGCCGCCATCCAAGGCGGCGTGCTCGCCGGTGAGGTGCGCGACGTGGTGCTCCTCGACGTCACTCCCCTGTCGCTCGGTCTCGAAACGCTCGGCGGCGTGATGACGACGTTGATCGAACGCAACACAACCATTCCAACGCGTAAGACCCAAGTCTTCACGACAGCCGAAGACGGTCAAACGTCGGTGGACATCCACGTGTTGCAAGGCGAACGGCCGATGGCTCCCGACAACAAGACTCTCGGACGCTTCCGCTTGGAAGGAATTCCCGCGGCGCCGCGCGGCGTTCCGCAAATCGAAGTTACGTTCAACATCGATGCGAACGGCATCGTCAACGTGAGCGCCAAGGATCTCGGCACCGGTAAGGAACAGCAAATCCAAATCACCGCTTCGACCAATCTCACCAAAGACGAAGTCGAGCGCATGGTTCGTGATGCCGAGTCGTCCGCGGCTGCCGACAAGGCCAAGCGCGAAGAGGCCGAAGTGCGCAACCAAGCCTCGAGCCTGATCTACTCGACCGAGAAATCGCTCAAGGAAGTCGGCGAGAAGCTGGACGTGACGGCGCGCGGTGACGTTGAAACCGCGCTCGCGGATCTGAAGCGTCTGTCCGAAAACGGAACGATCGCCGAAATCAAACCGGCAATCGAGAAGCTTCAACAAGCCAGCTATAAAATGGCCGAGTTGCTCTATCAGAAGACTCAGCCGAGCGGCGACGGCGCGCCCGAAGAAGGCGTGCACGCCGGCGCGGGTGCGAGCTCCGGAAACGGCAGCTCCTCCGGTGCAACGCAGCCGGACGACGACGTCATCGACGCCGAATTCAAAGAAGCAAAATAGGATCGTGATCGGGGCCGGCGTTCGTCTCGAGCGCCGGCCTGCGGGCCTCTCTTTTTAGCGCTCGCGACGAATCGCCGGACCCCCGATCAGAGCTCTATTTTGAAAAGGGCGCGCAAAAACAAATCATGAGGATGTAATGCAAGAAGAAAACACGGCCGCCGTGGATCGGAACGGAGCGACGGACGATCCGGTGGGCGCTGCGGATCCGAGCGCCGAGCTGGCAGCTGCCAACGCCAAAGCCGACGAGAACTACAACAAGTTCTTGCTCGCGATGGCGGACTTCGAGAATTATAAAAAGCGCATGCAGCGCGACTTTGAAACGAACGTCTTGCGCGCACGCATGACGTTGCTTCAGCGATTTCTCCCCGTCGTCGACAACCTCGAACGGGCGCTCCAGTTCGAAGAAAGCTCCGCGGGATTGCGCAGCGGGGTTGAGCAGACCCTCAAAGGTTTTGAAGCCTTGCTCGCGGGCGAAGGCATCAAACCAATCAAGGTGCTCGGTGAAGCTTTCGATCCAAAGGTCGCCGAAGCGATCGGCACGCAGCCGCGCCCGGACGTTCCCGAAGATACGGTGGTCGAAGAAGCGCAAAAAGGTTACGCGTGGGGTGACGAGGTTCTGCGTCCGGCCAAGGTGATCGTAGCTAAAGCTCACGATCAATAGCGTTCGTGAACTATAAGAACTACTACGAGATCTTAGGCGTTCCCAAGAATGCGCCGGAGAAAGACATCAAGTCGGCGTATCGACGGCTGGCGCGCAAGTGGCACCCCGATGCGAATCCGGAAAACCCGCAGAAGGCCGAAGAAACCTTCAAAGACATTCAAGAGGCCTACGAAGTTCTCGGCGATCCGGAAAAACGCAAGAAGTACGACGTTCTCGGAAGCAATTGGCAGCAAGCGGCGCGGTCAGCCGAACAGCAGCGACAGTATCGCACGCAGCAGGGTCCCTTCGATTTCAATTTCGAGGGCGGTGCGCCGGGTGCGGGCCCGAGCGGCTTTTCGGACTTCTTCGACATGTTTTTCTCGGGTATCGGCCGCCGGCAGACCACCCACACCGCATTTTCACGTCGCGGTCAGGATTTGGAAACGACGCTCGAGCTCACGTTGCGCGAGATGTTCGACGGCGGCAAGAAGTCCGTTGCATTGCAACTCGAAGACGTGTGCCCACGCTGCAACGGTACCGGAACGGATCGCGGCGGTCTTTGCTCGCAGTGCCACGGAACGGGGAGGGTTCTCCAAACCAAGAAATTCGACGTCACGATCCCGAAAGGAATCCGCGAAGGCCAACGCATTCGCCTCGCGGGCCAAGGCGGTGCCGGTCAGCACGGCGGCCCGAACGGCGACCTGTTTCTGATCGTCAAAGAGCGCGACGATCCAACGTACAAACGCGACGGCGACGATCTTTTCATCGATCTTCCCGTCAGCGTTTACGATCTGGTGCTCGGCGCTGAGGTGCGCGTCCCGACGATGGCCGGCCAGGTCACCATGACGATCCCGGAAGGGACGCAAAACAACCGAACGCTGCGTCTGGCTGGAAAAGGGATGCCGAAAATCAAGAACGGCGGCGCGGGCGACCAATACGTGCGGCTCGTCGGACAGCTTCCGCAGAACCTTTCCGACAAAGAGAAAAAGCTCTACAAAGAGCTGGCTTCGCTTCGGAACGGAAAGCGATAGCCTTCAGACGGTTCCAAGCTTGCCCATGTAGCGTGTCGAGCAGGAGGCTCACATGCAACGCTCCCTCGTTTCGGAAATTTACGGCTACGCCGTCTGTCTGCTCGCCATCGTCGTCGCATTCGCGGCGCTGGCCGGTACGATCCACGGTGCGTTCGGCATCGCGCGCCCCGCGCCGGGACCGACGTTCTTCGTGCAGCACCGCGGTCCGTTCGGTCAAATGCCGGCGCCGCCGCCAAAGGCCGATGTGCCTTTCCCCGATGCAATGGACGCCGGTCCGCCGCCGCAGCTGCGCGGGATGCGCGAGCGAGTCGTTGCGGGCGCGCGCTTCGACGGCGCGGCACACCTGACGACGAGCCTCATTGTGCTCCTCGCAGCGGGAGGGCTGTTTTTCTGGCATTGGCGGTGGCTGCACGAGCCGGCGCGCGCCGCCGCATCGTAAGGTTCCACGCGTCTCGACGCGAAGTGCTCCAGCCCAACCGGCAAAGGAGCATTTCGTGATCGACAGCGGCACGCGGATCAAGGAGATCGCCTTCACCGCATATCCGGCCGAAAACACGGCGGAGCTTGCGAAGTTCTATACGGACGTCTTAGGTCTCAAGATGACGTACAAATACGAAGAGCAAGGCGTGGTGAACTACGCCGAGTTTCAACTCGGACAAGCGTGGTTCTCATTGATGAATCGCCAGTGGATGGACTCCGAGAAAGGGCGCGGCATCGGGGTTGCCTTCGAAGTAGACGATATCGACGCCATGCTCGCGGAGCTCGGCACGCGCGGAGTCAAAACCGAAAAGCCGTACGACACGCCGGTATGCCGCGTCAGTACGATCGAGGATCCGGAAGGCAACCGCGTCACGTTCCACCAGACGACCGTCCCTCACTAACGCAACGCCCGCACGCGCGGGTGGGTTGAACCGCACAGAATGTTCGGCGGGCCTCCCGTCCATTTGATGTGGTCGGGCAACTACTCTCAATCGAAGCCGCAGGTGCGCAAGGTCGACGTGCGCCGCATCGGCCGTTTCTTCGCGCCGTACTGGGTGCAGGAGAGCCTGGTTCTCGCGTGCATCCTGGCGGGAAGTTTGGCCGGCCTCGTGCCGCCGATCGTGACCGCGCGCATCATCGACCGCGCGATCCCGCATCATAGCCTGCGAGAACTCCTCATCGACGTCGGCATCATCGTCGTCTCCGCGCTTTTCGCGATGGTCGTGGGCATCTATCAAGGGTATTTGAACTCGGTCGTGGGCGAAGGCATCATGCGCGACATCCGCACCAGCCTCGTCGCGCACTTACACAAAATGCCTCTGGCATTTTTCACGGGCACGAAAACCGGCGAGATCATGAACCGCGTGAGCAATGACGTCGACAACATCGACAACGTGGTCACCGGAACGCTCACCTCGATCGTGACGAATTTCGTGATGATCGCCACCACGTTGGTTGCCATGTTCGTGATGAACTGGCGGCTTTCGCTTTTAGCGATCGTCGTCGTGCCGCTGATGATCTTGCCATTGGCGCCCGTGGGCCGGCGCATGTATGAAATCCGCAAGCGCACCCGCGAGAAGCGCGACGAGATCGAGTCGATCACGCAAGAAACGCTTTCGATCTCCGGTATAACGCTGATCAAGTCGTTCGCGCGCGAGGCCTACGAGCGTGCGCGTTTCTACGACGTCGGCACGCGCTTGATGAAGCTCGAGATTTCGCTTGCGATGGTCGGTCGATGGTTTATCGGAGCGATCACGGCGATGGTCGTCGTCGGGCCGGCGCTGGTGTGGCTGGGCGGGGGCTGGCTGGCGATCAAGGGACAATTGAGCACCGGCGTCATCGTTGCATTCGTCACGCTCATCGTCGGCCGGCTTTACGGTCCGGCTGCAACGTTGGCTGGGATCCAGGTGCAAATCGTCAGCGCGCTGGCGGTGTTCGAACGCATCTTCGAGTATCTCGATATGGAGACGGAGCCGTACGACGCTCCTTCTGCGCGGGCGCTCACCGAGATTCGCGGCGACATCGTCTTCGAAAACGTGCGCTTTTCGTACGCACACGATCGCACCGCGCTCGACGGCGTAAGTTTCCACGTTACCCCCGGTCAGCTGGCGGCTTTCGTGGGGCCGTCGGGCGCGGGCAAGACGACCATCACGCAGCTCGTGCCGCGCTTTTACGATCCGCAGTCCGGGCGCGTGTGCATCGACGGAACCGATGTACGCACCATCACGCTCGACTCGCTTCGAAGCGGGATCGGCATTGTAACGCAGGAGACCTACCTCTTCCACGACAGCATCGAAAACAATCTCCGCTATGCGCGTCCCGACGCGAGCGAGGAGCAAGTCCACGCGGCGGCGCGCGCCGCAAATATTCACGATTTCATTCTGAGTTTGCCCGACGGCTACGCGACGATCGTGGGCGAGCGTGGTCACAAGCTCAGCGGCGGAGAACGCCAGCGTTTGGCCATTGCCCGGGTCTTGTTGAAAGATCCGCGCATTCTGATTTTGGACGAAGCGACGAGCTCGCTCGACTCGCACAACGAGGCAGCAATCCAAGCGGCATTGGATCCGTTGATGCGAGGCCGAACGAGTCTCGTGATTGCGCACCGTCTCTCGACGATACTGTCGGCGGACGTCATTTTCGTGATCGAGGGCGGGCGCGTCGTCGAGCAAGGGACACACGGCGTGCTGCTTGCCCGAGGCGGCGCTTACGCTCGCCTCTATCGCAAGCAATTTCGGGAGGACGCTCGCTCGACGATTGCGACGTAAACCCCAGGAAGCGGGGATAGCGCACGGTCCGGGTTCCTTCGTATGGTGGACGAGAGTGATGGATTCAGAGGCCCGCCGCAGGCGGGCGAACGGCACGCTATTCGTACTCGACCACGATTTCCGAATTGCGGTCGGCAATTCGGAGGTCACGCCCGGCCTGGATCGATTGCCCGAAACGCTCGAGCGCACCGTGCGCGCCCTTACGCAATCGTGGGGTGATGCACCGACGGCGACGTGCGAAGAAGTTGCGTTTGCTTCTCCGTCGTTGACGGTGCGCGTGTTTCCGTTGCACGGACGCAATGCGGAATGCATTGGCGTCTATCTCGAACCGTACCAACGGCGCCCGACGCTCGTCGAACGTGCCGACATGCTGCGACTGACACCGTCCGAGTACGAGTATCTCCGCCTGGGACTCGAGGGACTGAGCGAAGTGCAGATCGCATCGAAGCTCGCGGTTCCCAAGGAGCAGATCCTTCGGAACATGCGCGAGATCCAAGAGAAGCTCGGCGTAAAAACCTTCGGCCAGGCTCTCGCCAAGCTCGCGGGCCACAGCGAAGCAAGCGCCGCTGCGCCTTCGTAATAAACCTTAAGAAGGGTGGGCCCCGACGGCCCCGAAGCAGTGTCGTCCCAACAAGGACGGAGGGACGGCATTTTGATCGGTTCTCTTCTCGAAGAACAGCGCGACGTTGTAGACGAAGCGCTCCTGTCCATTATAAAACGTCGGGCGAAGCCGCGCGTTCTGCTTCTCGACGACAATCTCGAAATCGCGTTCGCGGAAGCGGATGCGATGGCTGCGCTCTCGGCGCTGTTGAACTTTCCTAAAGAGAAGATCACGCGACTGCCGCATCTCTTCGAAGAAGCTGTTCGCCGCATCGTCGAGCGCTGGGAAGCATCGGGTTCGGTAATCGAGCAACTCGCCGCTCCCACCAAAAACTTCATCCTGCGCGTGAGCAAACTCAGCGGAGCGGCCGGTTCCTTCATTGCCGTCTTCCTCGAGGAACGTTCGCGCCGTGAGGATCTCGCCGGCGCAACGCGCCGCTACAATTTGACCCGTCGCGAGCTCCAGGTGTTGACGTTGATCCTCGGCGGTTTGAACGCTGCAGAAATTGCCGAGAACCTGCACATAGCAGAAACCACGGTGTCGGACTACTTCAAACACCTCTTGAAGAAGACCAATGCCCGCAATCGCGCCGACATGCTGGCGAAAGTGCTCGGCTGGGACGGCGGAGGCAACGGCAGCCACCGCTGAACCCACCCGGCCGTCGCCGATGAGCCGCCTCGTCGGAGCGCTGGTCGGCCTCTTCGAACAAATAATCCCGGATCCGTACGTCTTCGCGGTCGCGCTCACCATCGTCACCGCGCTGGCGGCGGCGCTCTTTGCGCCTTACCGTACGCCCGCCGAAATCCTCACCGCTTGGTACGGCGGCATTTTCGACATCCTCACATTTGCATTTCAGATGATTCTCGTACTCGTGACGGGATACGCGCTGGCCGGCGCTCGCCCGGTGCGCGCGTTGCTCGAGCGCGTCGCCGGACTCGCACGGACGCCCAAAGCGGCGATCGCGCTAACCGTCGCCGCCTCGACCGTCGCATGCTGGATCAACTGGGGTTTCGGGCTCGTGGCAGCCGCGATCTTGGCGCGCGAAATCGCCAAACGCGTCCGAATGGATTTCGGGTGGCTGGTCGCGGGCGCGTATACGGGCTTTCTCGTGTGGGCGAGCGGGCCGTCGAGCTCGATTGCGCTTGCGCAAGCCACGCCGGGATCCCCGCTCAACTTCGTGCAGCAAATCACCGGTGCGGTATTGCCCTTGCGGGCGACGATCTTTACGCCGTTCAATCTCGTACCCGTTCTGATCTTGTTGGTCGTGATGCCGGCGCTCTTCGCGTGGATGGCGCCGCGCCCGGAAGATTCCGTTTATGCGGATCCGCAGCGACTGCTGGACGAGGACGCCGCGCCGGCCGAAACCGCAGCGCCGCGCTCGGTTGCCAGCATTTTGGAGCGAGCGTGGCCGCTCAACCTCGTGCTCGTCATCGCGGGTGCCTCGTATCTCGGCTTCGCGTGGAGCACGCACGGATTTGCACTCGACATCAACTCGGTCATTTTCATCTTTCTTTTGCTCGGTCTATTGCTGCATTGGACGCCGCTGGCATATGCGAACGCCGTCAACGGCGCAGCGCGCGTAACCGGACCGCTGATCCTACAGTATCCGCTCTACGGCGGCATTATGGGCATGATGGCCAAAACCGGCCTCGCCGCGGTCATTGCAAAAGCATTTGTGGGCTTCTCGAGCGCCGGGACGTTGCCGTTTTGGAGTTATGCGGCTTCGATCGTGATCAGTCTCTTCGTTCCCAGCGGGGGCGGCCATTGGGCGGTGCAAGGACCCTTCGTCGTGCCGGCCGCCGCACAGCTACACGCCTCACAAGCCGCCTGCGCGATGGCGGTGGCGATGGGCGAACAAGTCGCCAACATGATTCAGCCGTTTTGGGCGTTGCCGATCATTGCCATCGCCGGAATCGGGATACGCCGCGTGATGGGGTTTACCGCCGTAAGCTTCGTGGTGGCATTCGTCGTCTACGCCGCAGCGCTGCTGCTTCTCGCGCCGCGCGTTCCCGGCTAAACGCCTTCCGGAATCGACATCGTCTTCGGCGGCACCGGAATCTGCAGCTCGGGTTCGGTAGCCGCCACGACCTCCTCGACGCTCACTCCCGGCGCAACTTCCCGCAAGACCAAGCCTCTTTCGGTGATGTCGATGGTCGCCATGTCGGTGATGATGTGATGCACCACGCGCCGGCCGGTCAACGGTAACGAGCACTCGCGCACGATCTTCGCCGAACCGTCTTTTGCAACGTGCTCCATCATCACGATCAAGCGCTTCGCGCCGTGCACCAGGTCCATCGCGCCGCCCATGCCCTTGACCATCTTTCCGGGAATCATCCAGTTCGCCAAATCGCCGTTTTGCGAAACCTGCATCGCGCCTAAAACCGCTAAGTCGATGTGACCGCCGCGAATCATCCCGAACGACGTCGCGGAGTCGAAGAACGACGACCCCGGCAGAACGGTCACCGTTTCCTTACCGGCGTTGATGAGATCGGCATCTTCCTCCCCTTCGAACGGGTAAGGCCCCATCCCCAAGATGCCGTTCTCGCTTTGCAACACGACCGTGACGCCGGACGGCACGTAATTGGGCACCAATGTAGGTAGACCGATGCCGAGATTGACGTACTGGCCGTCTTGCATTTCCTGCGCGATTCGCGCGGCGAGTTGCGTTCTGGTCAACGCCACGCTTATGCCTTCTTCTTTCGCGTCGTGACGCGCTCGATGCGTTTTCCGGCTTTGCCGACCTTCACCACGCGTTGCACGAAAATACCTTGCAGGTGCACGCGCTCGGGATCGATCTCTCCAGGCTCGACGAGCTCTTCTACCTCGGCGATGGTGATGCGGCCCGCCATCGCACAAAGTGGGTTGAAGTTTCGCGTGGCTTTGTGAAACAGCAGATTCCCGACGCGATCGCCGACGCTGGCGCGTACCAGCGCGAAGTCGCATACGATCCCGCGCTCGAGCACGTACGCGAGTCCGTTGAATTCGCGCGTTTCCTTTTTCGGCGACGGAATGGCGATCGATCCATCCGATGCATAGCGCCACGGCAACCCGCCGTCGGCCAACGGCGTACCGACGCCGGCTGGGGTGTAAAATGCCGGAATCCCGCATCCACCCGCGCGCAATCGCTCGGCCAGCGTTCCTTGTGGGACGAGTTCCACTTCGAGTTCACCCGTGAGATATTGCCGTTCGAACTCTCGGTTTTCACCGACATAGGAGCCCGTCGTGCGACGAATGCGATGCGCATCGAGCAACACGCCCAAGCCCCAACCGTCGACTCCGCAATTGTTGGAGACGGTCACAAGGTCGGTTGCGCCCT
This sequence comes from Vulcanimicrobiota bacterium, assembly GCA_019236495.1. Classification (GTDB taxonomy): domain Bacteria; phylum Vulcanimicrobiota; class Vulcanimicrobiia; order Vulcanimicrobiales; family Vulcanimicrobiaceae; genus JAFAIW01. Next base: position 24,858 of record JAFAIW010000098.1, read on the forward strand.
GCTCGAGGAGCGCCTCGATCAAATTGTGCGGAATGCCGCTCAGGCCGAAGCCGCCGACCGCAAGCGACGCACCGTTTGGAATGTCCTTGACGGCTTCTTCGCAGGTCGC
>JAFAIW010000124.1 GCA_019236495.1 Vulcanimicrobiota bacterium
CCGCTTCACGAAATCGCGCGCCGCTATTCGGCGGCGCTCCTGCCGGGGCTCGGCGTCATGGCAATCGCGCTCGGGGCGATTCTGCCGGTGCGCCTGGCGCGCCGTCTCGGGCTTCCCGCACTGTTCGCAGCGCTCGTCACGCTCGCCGGATTCGCGCTCTCGCCTCCCGCCATGCCGGAGAAGAGCGTCGTCGCATACTTTCACGCCCTCGGTGCAAGCGGGCTGTTCTTAGCGATCGTCTTGGGGCTGGTGACGTGCGGCGCGATGACCCTGGCGCGGAGGATCATTCGGCCGGAGACCCTGGCCGACGCCGTCGCCGGGGCCGTCGTCGTCGGATTGTGTGCGCTAAGTTTTCTCTTGCATGCCTCGCTCGCAAACGCGATCGCCGCGCTTTTGCATCCGCTCACGTTTCTCGGCGACACGTTCAGCGCGCTCGTTTTGATCACGCTGGTCGAAACGTTGTTGTGGACGGCCGGAATTCACGGGCCGGCAACTCTGGCCGCCGTCGTAACGCCCATCTATCTGGTGCTGCAGCAACAGAACGCTACCGCGTTCAGCGAACATGCGGCGCTGCCGCACATCGTGACCGTCTCGACGTTTCTCTTTGTTTTTCCGGGCGGCGCGGGCGCCACGTTTCCGCTGATGCTCATGCTTGCCACGAGCCGGGTAGGGCGGTTGCGCAAAGTCGGAAGGATCGGCCTCGTGCCGGCGATCTTCAACATCAACGAGCCGCTGATTTTCGGCGTGCCGATCGTGTTCAATCCATTCTTGTCCGTCCCGTTCGTGCTCGCGCCGGCGGTGCTATCGGGCGTGACGTACGCCGCGATGCGGCTGGGATTGGTCGATCGGCCTTCGGCGTACATCCCATCGATGGTGCCGTCGGTCATTGCCACCTATTTGGCGACGCTCGATTGGCGTGCGGTCGTGCTCGTGGGCTTCAACCTTTTGATTTCTGCCGCCATCTATTTGCCGTTCTTTCGCGCCTTCGAACGATATGAGGCGGCACGATGATCGAGCAATATGCGCGTCGCGCCGGCTTACACGCCGCAGTGTGCGACGCTGCCGCATGGGCGGACGCGCGGGCGCGCGCGTTGACTTACGCGGCGCAAGAAGCGAACGCCTACCGCGTCGTCGAGGCATTCATGGCGCAAGGTCTTTCGGAAAGCGACCTTGCCGGAACGACCGGATACGGGTATGACGATCCCGCACGGGACGCCTACGAAAGCCTTTTGTGCCGGCTGTTCGGAACCGAGCGCGCTTTGGCGCGGCTTTCGCTCGTGAGCGGGACGCACGCGATCGTTGCGACGCTTGCCGCGTGCGTCCCGCCCGGACGCACGTTGTTGAGCGCGACCGGAGCGCCGTACGATACGCTGCAAAACGCCATCGTGACGGCACCGCATGCGCTCGTCCGTCAAGGCATCGGATACGTGGAAGTTCCACTCGCCGCCGACGGATTCGACGAAGTTGCGGTGCTCGATGCGTTGCGCGGCGATCCGTCGATCGGTGCGATGTTCGTGCAACGTTCGCGCGGATACGCGCCGCGCGCTTCCATGACGGTAGCTCAGTGTGAGCGCCTTTTCACAATGACGAAAACCGTGCGTCCGGACGTTACGATCGTCGTCGACGATTGTTACGGCGAATTGGTCGAAACGCGCGAGCCGACGCACGTCGGGGCGGACGTCGCGGTCGGTTCGCTAATCAAGAATCTCGGCGGTTCGATCGCGCCTGCGGGCGCGTATCTTGCCGGAACCATGGAGATCGTCGAGCGCGTCGCGGAACGGCACTTCGCGCCGGGCCTCGGTGCCTCGCTCGGTCCGACGTTGGGGTTCGGGCGTGCATTTCTCCAAGGGTTGTTTCACGCACCGCAGGTCGTCGCGGAATGCCTGCGCGGGCTCGACTTTGCCGCCGCGCTTTTCGAGCGGCTGGGTTTCGATGCCAGCCCCGCATGCGGCGATCCCCGAACCGACATCGTGCAAGCGATCCGTTTGGGAACCGAGCGGCGCTTGCTCGCTTTTGCCGGGGGACTCCAGGCGAGCATGCCGGTGAATGCGCGCTTTCGTCCAACACCGGGCAACGTGCCGGGATATGCCGAGCCGGTGGTGATGTCGAGCGGCGCGTTCGTCGCGGGCGCGACGATCGAGCTGTCGTGCGATGCACCGCTGCGCGCGCCATTCGAGGTCTATCTGCAAGGAGGCGTTTCTCGCGTGCACGCGATGATCGGTGCCGTGCACGCGGCGCACGCCGTGCTCGCTGCGGGGTAACCCGCCGTCACGTCACGAACACGGCCGGGGTGAGCAGCGACGGCATCCCGTCTCATCAGCGGCAATTCTACCGGGCACCCGTGGATTTTCCGGTCACCCTCGAGAGCGCGGGGCTAGAGCCGCTCGCCGCGCGCGCCGTCGATCTGAGCGGCGGCGGAATTCGCGTCGCGGCCAGCGAGCAGATCCCCAGCGGTGAAACCGTGACGTTACGGTTTCGTTTGCCGAATACGGTCGGAGAGATGATGGTGCGCGGCCGCGCCGTGCTGTCGTTTTACGAAGCAAAATCGGTGCTTTATCAACACGGGATTGCCTTCACGCAAGTCGCATCGATCGATCGTGAGGCGATCGTGCGATTCATTCACGAGCTGCAGAGGCGGTCATTACGAGATCGACCCGCGGAGCGCGGGTAAGCGGCTTCGACTTAGGTCGCGGTCTCGCCGAGGAAGCCGTAGAAGAAGTACTTGTTACCATCCGACGTCGTCACGACGATGCGCGTGTCTTCGATGGCGGCCGACTCGATCGTCTTGCCAACCATCGTCTCCAAGATCGCTTGAGCTTGCACGAATTCCGCTTCGCGGAGCGCATCGGGTTCGATTTCGATGAGGTTCAAAAGCTCGTCGACCCTATCTTCCATCGATTCTGCCCCTGCCCGCATCATGCTGAACGTCACCTATACTACATCGTCCGCCATCCGCCGATTCGTTACCGCGCCCCCGACTTTCTAATGGAGACCAGGAGGCCGGCGCGGCGCGGCGCGAAGGCCCCTGCGCGATGTACGTCCTAGAGGTGCTGAGCGGTCCGCTCGACGGGAAAACCTGGCCGTTCGAGCAGGAAATTACGATCGGTCGCGACGACGCGGTGGCCGACGCTTGCATCACCATAGACCGGTATATTTCCCGAAAACACGCGCGGCTAAGAGCCTCGGCCGGCCACATGATTCTGAGCGATCTCCAAAGCCGCAACGGCACGAAAGTAAACGGTCAACCGGTATCGGCCGAGGCGGCCCTCGAGCTCGGCGCTCCGTTTGTCGTGGGGCGGACCGTTTTGCGCGTTACGCGCGGCTAGCGCGTGGAGGTCGTCGCCGCCGCCGACGCGGCGCGCCGGGCAGCCGCCCGGTTGCCGCGGCCGCTGGCCTTCGTTCCCACAATGGGAGCGTTGCACGAGGGTCATCTCGAGCTCGTGCGCCGCGCGCGCGCCGAGTGCCGATCGGTGCTCGCATCGATTTTCGTGAACCCGCTTCAGTTCGGCGCGGGAGAAGATCTCGAGCGTTATCCTCGCGATTTCGACCGCGACCGGCGATTGCTCGCGGAATGCGGGGCCGACGTGCTCTTTGCGCCTCCGGTCGACGTGATGTATCCCGCCGGTTTTGCGGTGCGCATCGACGTCGGCGAACTTGGAACGCGCTACGAAGGTTCGGTCCGCCCAACGCATTTTTCGGGCGTCGCGACGGTGGTCGCAAAATTGCTCGGCATCGTTTCTCCGGACTCGCTTTACCTTGGTCAAAAGGACGCGCAGCAGACCGCCGTCTTGCGCACGTTGGTGCGCGATCTTGAATTTGCAACGGACGTGCGAATCGTGCCGACGGTGCGTGAAACAGACGGCCTCGCGATGTCGAGCCGGAACGTTTACCTAACGCCGGAGCAGCGTGCAGAAGCGCCGTCGCTCTTTCGGGCGCTGCAAACGCTGGTCGATGCAATGCACTCCGGTACTTCCAAGGAGGCGGCGCTCGAAAAATCGAGGGCGATGCTCGGCGCAAGCGCGACGTGGGATTATCTCGACGTGGTCGACGCCGACACGTTCGTCCCGATCGACCGTCTTCGAGCGCCGGCGTTTGCCATCGGCGCCGCCCGCTTCGGGACCACGCGATTGTTGGATAACGTGTGGATTGCCTCATGAAAACCAGGAGGCACACGGCTCTAGGAGCATAGCTTGAGATATGCGGATCCTTCTGGGCGTTTCGGGCGGTGTCGCCGCATATAAGGCGGCCGCGCTGACGAGCACGCTCGTCCAGCGTGGCGACGAGGTCGACGTGGTGCTCACCGCTGCGGCGGAGCGTTTTGTGACGCCGCTGACGTTTGCGTCGCTCACCGGACGTCCCGTTTATGCATCGCTGTGGGACGCGCCCGAACGGATTCCGCACATTCGCCTCGTGCGCGAAGCCGAGATTGCCGTCGTTGCGCCCGCCACTGCGAACGTCGTCGCGAAGCTCGCCCATGGGATTGCCGACGATTTGCTATCGACGGCGCTGCTGGCGGCGCGCATACCCATCGTCCTCGCTCCGGCCATGAATGCGGCGATGTACGAACATCCCGCCACGCGCGAGAACTTAGACGTGTTACGTCGCCGCGGTTACGAGATCGTCGAACCTGAGACAGGTTTTCTTGCCGAACGCGAGCATGGCGTCGGGCGCCTGGCAAGCGAAGTGCGAATCTTGCAGCACATCGACCGCGTGCACGCGCGGTCCGGCGAGATGAAGGGACTCCGGGTCGCAATTACCGCCGGGCCCACGCGCGAACGGATCGATCCGGTGCGCTTCGTGTCGAATGCGGCAACGGGCGCGATGGGGATCGCGCTTTCCGCGGAGGCGGCCGCGCGCGGCGCCGACGTGACGCTGCTGCTCGGCCCGACGCACCTTCGCGGACCAACCGGAGTGAAGACGGTGCACGTTACGACCGCACAAGAGTTACACGATGCAGCGATGGAGCATGCGGTCGGTGCGGATATCGTATTCGCTACCGCCGCAGTGGCGGATTGGCGTCCGGCGCAAACGCACGCGCACAAAGTCAAGAAAAGCGAAGGTCAGCCGGCGCTCGAAATGCAGCGCACCCCCGACGTGCTCGCCGCCCTCGGCGAACGGAAAGGAACGACGTTTCTCGTTGGATTTGCAGCCGAGACGCAAGCGCACGAGAGCAACGCGCGCGAGAAGCTGCGCGCCAAGCGCCTCGACGCGATCGTCGTCAATGACGTCGCCGGTGAACGCGGGTTTGGAGAGCGGGAAAACACGCTGACGCTCCTATGGGGTGAAGGCGAGCGTCGCGAGCTCGGAACCGCGGAGAAGCCGGTGCTGGCGGCGCACTTGCTCGATGCGACGCTGGAGTTGATGGAACAGCGGAGCGTGCATGCTGCTCGCCATTGACGTCGGCAACACCGAGACGAAAATCGGCTGCTTCGTCGAGGAGCGCCTCGCTCACATGTGGCGCGTCACGACCGAACGCCGGCGCACGGCGGACGAATACGGCGTTTTCTTCACGCAGCTCTTTGCGACCGAATCCCTCAAGGCTTCGAGCGTGAGCGCGGTCGTCATCGCGAGCGTGGTCCCGCAGCTCGATCGCATCCTCGTCGACGCGTCGATGCGATTTTTCGGAAAGGAGCCGGCGTTCTTGCGGCCCCACCGGCAGTCGTTGATGCACGTCGACACGGACCGTCCTGCCGAAGTCGGTGCGGACTTGGTTGCGGCCGCGATCGGCGCGCGCGACGTTTACGGCGCCCCGTTGATCGTGGTAAGCTTCGGCACCGCCACCGTTTTCATTGCGATTGCGGAGAACGGATCGTACGCGGGCACGGCGATTGCACCCGGCATTGCGATTTCCATCGAAGCGCTCGTTGGCCGTACCGCAAAGCTTCCGCAAATCGCGCTCGAAGCGCCGGCGCATGCGATTGGACGCGATACCGTTTCGTCGCTGCAGAGCGGGGTCGTTTACGGCTTCGTCGGCCAAACTGAAGCAATCGTCGCACGCTTTCGCAAAGAACTCGGTTCGGCAAGGGTGGTGGCAACCGGCGGACTCGCCGACGTCGTCGCACGCCAGACCCCGGTGATCGACGTCATCGATCCGAACCTCAGCCTCAACGGCTTACGGCTGTTCCACGAATCCCAACGGTGAAGCTCTCCGACGAAGATCCCTGGCACCGTTCACGAGGACGGTCGTCCCTTCAGGGTGCGGGTCAGGGAGCGTGTGAGGTTTTTGGACATCACAGGATGTGATCTTCAAAACTTCGTTTTTCCAAAAACGAGACGAGTAGGAATTTTGCACGATGCAAAATTCCGGGCGTCTCCCGGAACCGCATCCTGAAGGGCGACCCCGCTTACTCTCTGAGTTGCATCTCGATCTTCGAATGCGGATAGTCGAAGATCATATTGAAATGCCGCAGCACGCCGAGGCCGACCAGGCCGTCGCGGCCTTCGAAGGCATGCGAAAGGCACGCCGCCGGATGCTGATACACAATCGGGCCGAACGATAGCTCATCGAGCCAGCCGCACTCTTGGACTTCCGCGCCGCCGATGCTCGGACGAACCTTCTCGTCGCGAAGTGAAACGAGACCATACTTGTAAACGGCTTCGGGCGAGTACAGCACGTCAAATGGATTGCCCGTGTCCAGCATGGCCCGCATCGTAATCGTTCGGTTGACGGTGAGTGGAAGCACGGGGCGTTCCGACGCGAGATCGACGACCGCGATGATCCCCTTTCCGAGTCGCGGCACGTTCGCTCCCGGATCGTATATCCGCATGAGCGAGTGGTCGAAGTCTACGACGACCACGGCTCCGGCGAAAAAATCGTAGCCCATGAGACCGTCGGCATCGAGCGGCACGTCCGCTACATTCACGATGACGTTTTGCAAACGATCGTCGCCGACGTCGATGCCGGCAGCCCGCGCCATTTTCGTCGACATCGTTGCTCCGATGCTTCGGGTTTGCGTAGCGCCGAGCGCGACGAGACCGGCGCGATCGGCAAATTCTTTCGTGAAAAGAATATTCGATGCGCCGGTGTCCAGCAAGAAGCGGCCCGAAGTGCCGTTCACGGTCGCGTGAAAGTAGATCCGAGGCGGAGCGAGTCGCTTTGAAGGCTCGAGCGGGATGGCGACCGGCGATCCAAAGGTCCATAGCGCGGTTTGCGCCGGCGGGTGCAGCTCTTGCGGGTCGACCGGCGCATTGATCTGAAAATCGCCGTACTCGTACGATCGGCGCGAACCATCGTAGTGCCACTGCGAAATCAAGCGCACGCCCGGCTTCGGTTCGGCGTACGCGTCGACGATCACCGCGCGATCGTTGTCTCCGCCGGGATCGACGTCGAACCGCCGGTATGCACCCGTCTCCGGATCGACGTAGAGGTCGATCGCGAATGACTGCGGCACTTGCACCCGCACGATGCCGACGCGCCGGCCGGCGAACGTACGATATCCTTTGAAGGTGCCGTCCAGCGCAGTCGTCGCTTCGTTGAAAACGAGCTGCGTGCTGACGAGGAAGCGTTGCTCGTCCCCCGCGATTTGGTGAGTGAATCCGTTCTCGTTCGATTGCCAGAAAAGGTTGCCGGTGAATCCGGTCTCGACGGTTGTGCCGCCGATCGTTTCGATGTCGCGAAAAAGCGCTCCGATCCGCGCCTCGGCGGCGGTCGCCAGCAAAACGCGTCCGGCCCCGCCCGGCGGTTCTTCGAAGGTCTTGCGCCCAACGCGCAGCGTCGCGACGGTGCCGTCGCCCAGTTGCCAGCCGGCGTAGGTGCGGTGTCGCGCCAGCAGCGCGGCCGCTTCGTCATCGCTCGGCGCCGGCCCGCTGCCGAGCAGCAAGAGTGCGGCAAGCGCGACGGTGCCGAAACGCGTGCGTCGGATCACGCTCGCGCCTTTGCGAGCTGCAGCGGTTTAACCTCGCGCCGGACGCCATGCTATAATGACTCGCTATGCCCGTGCCCGCCCAATCCGCTTCCCGCGCCGTCCGGCCGCTCGTCATCGGTCCACATGAGGTTTGGCCGCCGCTCGTTCTCGCGCCGATGTCCGGCGTGACGAACCGCACGATGCGCGCGCTCTATAAACCCTTCGGCTTGGGTCTCACGGTCACGGAGTTCGTTTCCTCGAACGCACTTCGGTACGGCAACCGGCGAACGATGGAGATGATCGATCAGCACGGAATCGAGAAACCCGTCAGCACGCAACTTTGGGGCGACGATCCCGAAACGATGGCGAAGGCGGCGCGCCTGGTCCGTGAATGCGGCGCCGATATCGTCGACATCAATTTCGGCTGTCCCGCGCC
>JAFAIW010000136.1 GCA_019236495.1 Vulcanimicrobiota bacterium
TCGATTTGTGCGTCGATCGTCGCACGCGACGGCGCGCGCTGCGGCGCGGAACCCGGCGGCGTCACGAGCACGATTTCTCCGCGCACCGGATCGGGGAGCGCGCGCGCAGCCTCGGCAGGCGGGGCGAGCACCTGTTGTTCGAAACGCTTCGTGTATTCTCGCAAGACGAAAACCGGCCGGTCGGGCGCGAGTTCGTCCAGCGAACGGAGGGTAGCGCGCACGCGATGCGGCGATTCGTACCAGATGGTCGTCGTTCCGGACTCGAGTGCCGCGGCAAGCGCGCGCTTCCGAGCCGTTTGCGCGCGCGGGACGAAGCCGGCGAACGTAAACCGATCCAACGGAAATCCGGAAAGGACGGCGGCCGGAACGACCGCCGATGGGCCCGGCAATACTTCGACCGGGATCCCGGCCCGGCGCGCGGCCGCGACGAGCTCGACGCCGGGATCGGAAACACCGGGCGTTCCGGCATCGGTGACGACCGCAACCGTACCGGCGGCGGCGCGTTCGAGAATTGCGGCTGTTGCGACGCGCGCGTTTTGCTCGCGATACGAGCGGAGTTCTTTTGTGCCAATCGCAAGCGCGGTTAAGAGCTTGCGCGCGACGCGCGTGTCCTCGGCGACGATCAGATCCGCCGCTTTCAGCGTGTCGAGCGCGCGGAGCGTTACGTCCCGAAGGTTGCCGAGCGGCGTCGGCACGAAGAGCAGCGGCATGCCGAAACCTTCGCGCAGCGTGACCGAGATTCAGCCAGGCGAGCGGGTCGAGCTGTATATCAGCCCGACGTGCCCGTACTGCCGTCAGGCGATGCAGCATTACGACGACGCCGGCATCCGGTACGTGGCGCACGACGCGCAAAACGATCGCGAAGCGCGCACCGCCATGTTCGCGTACACGGGAGGCGATCCGACCGTTCCGGCGATCGTGATCGACGGCACGTACGTTCAATCGGGTTGGGGGTCGCCCCCGCGCGGCTGAACGGTGCACTGAGGGCAGCGGTCGCTGCCGAACGCCTACGCACCGAGAAGGCGGCGCATTGCCTCGAAGATCGCTTCGATGAAGGGAGCTCGCGGATCGTCGCTTGGAACCCGGCGTACGATCATCGTCGCGTTCGCTTCGAAGAGCAGCACACGTCCCGAACCATCGATCGTAAAATCGATCCCGCCGTAATCGAGTCCCATTTCGCGCGCGATTCCTTCGAGCGCTCGCAGGGCGGGCGCGCCGAGCGCGGCGCGCATGTCGCGTAAGAACGCCGCTTCCTCGTCACGATACGCCGGAACCGCGGCGGTCTGCGACGTGAAGTAGTGCACTTTCCAATCCGAAGAAATAGCCAGATGCAACGGATAGAGTGCGCCGCCGATCGTCATCACACGGTATTTTCGAAACGCGGTCCCGGCGCTTCGGCCGTCGAGAAAGGACAGCGCCAGCACTTCACTGCCCGGGAGCCGGTCGAGTGCCTCGGGCAGCGCTTCGATTTCCTCGACGCGAAGGAAATGCTCGCCGGTGTGAAATCCCGGCGCGCGCAGCAAGAGCGGAAACCGCAAACCCGCGGCCTCGAGCGTTCGCCGCGCGCCGGCGCGTAACGCCGCTTTTTCGAAGCGTGCCGCGAGCGGGGTGACGACGCCTTCGACCTTACGCATGCGTTTGGCGACGTCGAGGCGCGTCGTCCGCAAGACCGCGTCGGGGTGATTCAAAACCGGCCGGCGGTTTGCTAGAAGCAGCAGCGACGCATCGCGCAGGCTCGACGCCGAGCGATCGGCGTCGCTAATGGCGTTCAAAACCACGTCGTAGTCCGGCAGCGGCGTTTTCGGGTCGAGATATTCCACCACGGCCTTGTACGTGCGAAAGATTCGTTCGTCGAGAAAGTCGTGGGCGTAGAAGTTTCCTCCACGAGCCGCATAAAGCAACAGCACTTTGCGCGGCGTGCTTGCGCCGGTGTACGCATTCACTGAGAGCGCGTGCTTGCGAAAGGCCGCTTCGCGATGGCGCTCGGCGTTCGGTTCGTCGCCGAGGCGCGTCAACACGTAGCTCAGGCCTTCGTGCAAACGCGGATCGTCGGGCGAAATTCGTAGCGCCTCTTCATATGCGGCGCGCGCGGCGTCGTACTCCGTCAGGTCGTGAAGTACGTTGGCCAAATGCCAGCGCGCGTCGACGCTGCCGGGATGCCACGCGACCGCCTGCGCGAGCACGGTCTTTGCCGCGCTCGCATACCCCGTCAGCGATAGCAAGCGCCCGAGCGCGACAAGCGTTTCGAGATTTTGCGGGTTGTGCCGGAGCGTTTCGAGATACGCCTCGCGCGCTTCGCCGTAACGGCCCTCCGCTTCGAGAGCGCGGCCTCGCGCGAGCGACACCGTTCTTAGGCGCGCAACGTCCGCAAGATTTGCGAGAACTTCGGCGTGCGCCCGTAAAGCAGCATGCCGACGCGGTACACTTTGCCCGCGACGATTGCGAATGCCCAAATCGCTGCGATCTGAATTGCAATTGCCACGCTCGTTTCCCAAAGCGGCACGTTGCTGACCTCGACGCGCGTGAACAGCACGAACGGCGAGAAAAGCGGCACGAAACTCCCCACGACCGAGAGCGCCGCATTCGGGGCGGTGGAGGCGTACATGGCGAGATAAAATGCGATCACGATTGGGATGATCAAGGGGCCGTTCATGCTTCCCAAATCTTCGGTCCGGTTGATCAGCGACGCGGATGCTGCGAAGAGTGTAGCGATTTGCAAATACCCGATCAAAAAGAACGTCACGAACCACAGCAGATCGCCCGGCGCGAACGAGACGCCGAAGATGCTCGCGCCCGAACCGGCCTGCGCCCCCAAGGTGCCCGCGAGGAACGCCGATGCGGCCCAGCATGCCGCTTGAATCAAGCCGAGGACTCCGGCCACCGCGATTTTCGCGGCCAACAGATTCGAAGGATTGACGCAGGCAACCAAAAGCTCGGCGATGCGGTTGGTTTTTTC
>JAFAIW010000143.1 GCA_019236495.1 Vulcanimicrobiota bacterium
GCGGCCCAGCCAACCCAGGAAAGAATCATCTCCATTGCCTGTCCTCCAGATTAGTCTAATGAATAGATTAATCTAAGCCTAGACGGCTTGTCAAGCTCTCAGCTCTAACCGTGATGTCGGCTTTGACGCATCCCGTTTAAAAGGCGCTCCGCCCCCGGCTCCGCGCCCCCCACTTCGTGGGGCCCCCCGATCCATGGCGCGCGACGCTTGGTCGACAAGCCAAGCTCTCCCCGAGGGCGCGCCAAATCAACATTTCCTCGCCGCAGTGCTGGTATCGGGACCTCGTCTGGCATTGACACTGCCTCTCCCGCTCTGATAATCTCCTACGGTCATGTACGCGATCATCGAAACCGGCGGCAAGCAGCTCAGAGTCGCCGAGGGCGACGTCATTCGGTGCGACGTCCCCGGAGAAGCCGGCAGCGACGTCACCTTCGACCGCGTCGTCCTTGCGAGCAAGGGCGGCGATCAGGTGTCGGTCGGCGCGCCCCTCATCGGCGGCGCCAAAGTCACCGGTACGGTGCTTGGGCAGAAGAAAGACAAGAAAATTCTCGTCTTCCGCTATAAGCCGAAGAAACGCGTGCGAAAGCTCGTCGGACACCGCCAACCGTTCGCGGAAGTAAAGATCACGAAGATCGACCTTCCCTAAACGTCAATGCTCACCGTGGTTTTTGGAAGGGACGGCCGCAACCGGCTGTCCTTTTTTCATGCGAGCGGCCACGCCGAATGGGCGGAGGCCGGCGACGACATCGTCTGTGCGGCCGTCTCCGCCATTCTCCAAGCCGCACGGCTTGGGCTGGAAGCCCACGCAAACGTCCACCTCGAGGTGCGCCAGGATAAGGGCGAATTGCACGTTCGTTGGCCGGCCGGACGGCGCGACGACGCAGCCGTTACCGCCATCGTGCGCACCGCCGAGCTTGCGGTCGAGCGCATCGCAGATCAGTACCCGGCACACGTCACGTTCGAACGCCGCGGCGAAGCGTAACATCGACGCCGCCGGTGGGTAAGTTCACATGCGAGAGGAAAGGAGCCGTCGTATGACCGATACGTTTCGTCCCACGCCTGCTGACCATTACGAGACTGAGAGGACCACGATGGCCGGATCCAACAACGCCGAGCGCAGCTACGAGCCCGACGGCGACAACGACGTCGGCCGCACGCTCCTCATCGGCGTTCTCGGTGGTCTTCTCTCGGCTGCCGGATATTTGATCTATCAGCGGCTGCCGCAAGAGCAAAAAGACCGGCTGCACGCGCAAGTCCGCGATCAACTGCAAAGCAAAATCAACGAAGTTCGCAGCAACTTCAACATCTAGAGATTTGCCGGTCCGGGCGGAGGCGACTCGGGCGGCGGGCGCCGTTCGGGGTCGTGCTCGTCGGCGGCGCGTTCCATTTCGCGAATGAAGCTCTGGGAAGTGTTTTGCACGTCCCGCATGATGCGACCGGCCTTGCGCATGACGCCGGGCAAACGATCCGGTCCAAAGAAGACGAGTGCGAGGACGCCGAGGACGGCCATTTCCGTTACCGAGAGCACGCGATCATATTCCCTCGGACGCGGCTCGGCTCCCGGAGCAGGGCTCTCCTGCGGAGCCGTGCAAGGAGGCTCTCCCCCCGCCGGCATGCGCCTGCCGGGCGGTCATGCACGTGCTTTCAAAGGCCCATTTCGTTTGAAGATCATCTACACACGCGGGAACCGAACGGAGACGCTCGCCTCTCTCGCCACGCTGCGGAAGATCCTCAATCGCTTCATCGCGCACCGGGTTTTCTACGAAGTTTCCAGCCGAAACAAACGCGGTCACGAGTTTTTCTCGGCCAAAAACATTTTCGTCGTGGGCTCGATCGAAGTAACGAACCGCGATTATCTCACGATCACGATTTTCGATGCGAACAATCCAACGCACAGCATCGAAATCCTGAACCCGGCGACCATGCGAATCTACGACGAAATGCCGGGAAAGGGTTTTGCCGTGTCGTTTATCAGCGACAGCGAGACGGGCATTGAATCGCGCTGTTACCTGCGCGACGAGGGTGACGATGGCGACGGTGGCTTAAAACGCACGGCGCTCGAGAAGATCACCTTGCCGCAACTCTTCGAATACTTGGAAGAAATCACCAGCGCCGACCTCTCGAAGCTCTAAACGCCGCTACTCTTTCTTCGCGAGAATTGCTTCGGAAAGTTTTGCCGCGTCGATGCCGATCGCGCGCAAGATGTTCGGCTGCCGGCGTGCTTCCGAAACGAAGCCGTACGCCAGATGTTTTGGCAGATAGCGTTCCTCGTGGCGTCGCGCGCCTTCCAAAAAGACCGCAAACGCCTCGCGGTTCAACCACAGCGACTGTTGGCCGAGCGGGTCTTTGATCGCCAGCGTATCGTAGCGCCGGAGCGGAGGTGTCTCGTCGTCGGAAGCCTCGTCCGGCACCTCCGCGGGGGCCGGGGCATCCTCGATCGCAAGCTCGCGCAGTTTCTCCAGATCGAGCACGGGTTCGAGCGTTTCCGCCATCGATGGATCTTCAGCGAGCGCCAGCAGCAGCGCGCGCGCCGTCACGAAGGGTTCTTGCAGGCTCAGGCTCTTGGCCACGGCGTTCCGCATGACGGCCAGCAGCTCGTCGGAAATCGGAACCTGCTCGAGTTCGAGAGCGGTCATTGCCGGGGTGTCTTGCGCCCTGGCGCACGCCGGCCCTCCAGGAAAGAGCGGTTCGGCCACGCGAGCGTGAAAAACAGGCGAAAATGTTGACGGTCGACGTGATCACGCTGTTCCCCGAAGTATTCGCGCCGTTTGTCGGGTTGTCGATCGTCGGACGCGCAATCGAACGTTCGTCGGCGGCGGTTCGCTATCATCATCTTCTCGATGCGCTGCATCCCGGCGAACGCGCCGACGACGCGCCCTACGGCGGCGGAGCGGGAATGGTGCTGCGCATCGAACCGATCGCGCGAATCTTGGACGGTATTCTTGGGACTGCGCCTTCGCACGAGCGCCGCGCGATCGTCGTGCCTTCGCCGAGCGGCCGCCGCTTCGAACAGGCCGACGCGCAGCGTTTCTCGGAGCTCGATCGCCTGGTGCTCGTGTGCGGCCACTACGAGGGGATCGACGATCGCTTGGGCACACTCTATCCAATCGAAGAATTTTCGCTCGGCGATTTTGTTATGACCGGCGGCGAAATTGCCGCGCTTGCGATGCTCGACGCATCGGTCCGGTTGCTCGAAGGAGTGCTGAGCGCGGACTCCGTGGCCAGCGAATCGTTCCAAGCCGGCGGCCTCGATCACCCCAGCTATACGCGCCCCCCGCGCTTTCGCGGCGTCGACGTCCCGGAGGTTCTCCTTTCGGGCGACCACGCCAAAATCGCGGCATGGCGACGAGAGACGGCGCGCGAGCGCACGCGCCGCCGGCGCCCCGACCTTCGTCCGGGCGAGGGCGACGCCGGCTCGTAGCCCGGCGCGGTCCTTGCGAAGGCTTCGGAGGCCGTGGTATCATCCCAGGGTTGTCCGGCCGCCGGTCGGCTTTCGTTTTGGCGTACGCCAGCCCCCGAAGAGCTTAATAAGATGAACGTGATCGATCTCCTGAACAAGGAGCAGCAGAAAGACGCCGTCCCCGACTTCCGTGCGGGCGACACGGTGAAAGTGTATTCGAAAGTCCTCGAGGGCGGGAAAGAGCGCATTCAAATGTTCGAAGGCGTCGTCACGGTCCGCAAAGGGGGCAGTGCGAACGAATCGGTCACGGTTCGTCGCGTCGCTCACGGCGTCGGCGTCGAAAAGACGTTTTTGATTCACAGCCCGCGGGTCGAGCGCATCGAGCTGAGCAAGCGCGGATCCGTTCGCCGCAGCCGGCTCTATTATCTCACCGAGAAAATCGGTAAAGCCGCGCGCATCAAAGAGAAAAAAGCTGCCCGTTAGCATCGCCCTGACACCGCTTCAGCTCCTCGGCCTCATCGTCGTCTTCGCCGTCGCGCGCGTTGCGCTGAGTTTTCGGCCGGTGGCGGCTACCGCCGAAAAGCGCACTTCAGCGGTGCACGTCGCTCGCGAATACCTCGACGCGTTCATCGTAGCCGGACTCGTAGCGCTGTTCTTGATCACCTTCGTCGTTCGGACGTTTTACATTCCGTCGGGCTCGATGGAACCGACGCTCCAGATTCACGACGTCCTTCTCGTCAACGAATTCGAGTATCGTTTTCACACGCCGCAGCACGGCGACATCGTGGTTTTTCCACCGCCGACGGCTCCGATCGGCACCGACCAACGCACCGACTTCATCAAGCGGCTGATCGGGGCGCCGGGCGACACGTTACGGATACACGACGGCGTGGTCTATCGAAACGGCCAGGCCCTGGTTGAACCGTATGAAAAGCAGCAGCCGAACTACGAGCTGGAAATCAAGAACTACGGTATCTACGTCGATGGCGCCGCGCTCGATACGACGCAAGCCAACGTTCCGCCGCGCTCCATGTGGCAGTCACCGGATCGCATCCCGGCGGGCTTCTACTTCATGATGGGTGACAACCGTCAGAATTCTGAAGACTCGCACGTCTGGGGCTTCGCGCAACTCCATGGAAAGTTTGTTGCAGGCCCGCTTAAAGGCGAGACGGCGGGCTTTACCGGCCACGCATTTCTGCTGTTCTGGCCGCTCGACCGCTTCCGCATTTTGAAGTAAGAGTCCACTATCCCCGCGAAGACGGGGGCGTGCTTCGGCAACTGCATTGGCGCTCGGTCGCCTCCGTGTCGCTGCAAACCGCCGCGCTGGCGCTTCTGGCATTCGCGTTTTTCGTGCGAGCGCCCCAAGTTTCCGGACTCTCGATGTATCCACACATCGCATCGGGCGAATACGTGCTCATCAACACGGTTGCCTATCGCATCGGTCACCCGCAGCGTGGCGACATCGTTGCATTCCGACACGAGCGTTCGGCTCCGTCGGTGTATCTCAAGCGCGTGATCGGGCTACCCGGCGATCGCGTGTCCATCGATCGCGGTGTCGTTAAAATCGACGGCGTCGCCTTGGCCGAGCCGTACGTGCAATACCGCGACCGTCGCAGCTTTGCGGAAGTCACCGTTCCGGCGAACGGCCTTTACGTGCTCGGGGATAATCGCGCGGACAGCGACGACTCGCGCTTTTGGGGATTCGTCGAAGGTGACGAAGTGATCGGCAAAGCGGTGGCTGCGATTTGGCCTCCGGCTCGCGTGGGAGCGCTTTGATGGCGAGCGCCGAGCAAGTCATCCAGTGGTACCCCGGTCATATGGCCGCCGCGATGCGCAAGATCGAAGAAAACATGAAGCTGATCAACGTGGTGATCGAGGTCGTCGACGCGCGCATACCCACCACCGGCAGCAACCCGCTTCTCGACGAGATTTCCGGAAAACGCCCGCGCTTGCTGGTGCTCAGCCGTGAAGACCTTGCCGATCCGATTTCTACCGTGAAATGGTTGACGAGGTTCAATGCGACGCAGCGGCGCGCTGTGGCGGTGAACGGCAAGGACCAAGCCAGTGTGGGAAAGGCCAATTTTCATCTCGGACAACTCACCGCCGGCAGCAAGGGCAGCCAGCGCGCAATCGTGGTGGGCGTACCGAACAGCGGAAAGTCGTCGGTGATCAACGGCCTATTGCGACGCGCCGCGGCCAAGACCGAAGACCGCGCCGGCGTCACTCGAGCCGTACAATGGTTTCGCGTTCAACCGATGTTGGAGCTCATGGACACGCCCGGCATTCTCGTTCCGAAAATCGATACTCCCGACGCACAATGGAAACTCGCGATCACCGGTGCAATTCCACGCGAACGCTACGACCCCGAAGACGTGGTCGAACGGTTTCACAAGTGGCTCGTCACGAAAACTCAAAAGCGCACCCGCGTTCCCGACTTGCAGACCTTCGCGTCGGCGCGCGGTTTCTTGCGAAAAGGCGCAGAGAGCGATTTGCACAACGCTGCGCAGTCCTATATCAAAGACTTCAATGACGGCAAGTTCGGCCGAATTACGCTGGAAGACCCGGTCGATGACGGAATCGCAAAAACGACGTAAGGCCAAGAACGCCTACGAGCGCGAGCGGCGGCGGTTGCATCGCCTGCACCGCTTCGAGAATTCCGCGCGCGGCCAGGGTCACGTTTTGATCGGCGGCATCGACGAAGTTGGGCGCGGCCCGCTCGCCGGACCGGTGGTTGCGGCATGCGTGGTCGCGGAGGGACCCTTGATGCTGCGCGGGCTCAACGACTCAAAGGTCGTGCGCCCCGAAGTCCGCCTCGAGCTGGACGCGCAAATCAAGGCGTGCTGCGTCGCGTGGGCGGTCGGCATTGCGTCGGTCGAGGAAATCAACCGCATCAACATCTATTGGGCCAGCATCCTTGCGATGGAACGCGCGCTGCAAGCGCTCGCGGCATCGCCCGACTATCTCCTCACGGACGCCGTCCGCATCAAATCGTATTCCCGGCCGCAGGAGCCGGTGATCAAGGGCGACGCCAAGTGCGCGACGGTTGCGGCGGCGTCGATCGTCGCCAAGGTCTACCGCGATCGCCTCCTGGTCGAGTTGGACCGGATAGAGCCGCGCTACGGTTTTGCCGACCATAAAGGGTATGCGACCCCCGCCCACATCGCGGCGCTGCGCGCGCACGGACCGAGCGCGTATCACCGGACGGCCTTTTGGCGCGTCCGCGATGCGCAGCTCGCGCTCGATCTCCAGGCGGTCGAGCTGGCCGGCCTTGCCGACGACTAGCGAGCGAGGACGCAGCGGAGAAGATCGCGCGGCCGCGTTCGTAACGGCTGCGGGATATCGCGTGATCTCCCGAAACGTGCGACTCCCCGGAGGAGAGATTGACCTCGTCTGTAAGGACGGGTCAACGATCGTGTTCATCGAGGTGAAATCACGCGCGAACCGCCGCTTTGGAAGCGCACTGGCTGCGGTCGATGCTCGCAAACGAAAGAAACTGCGCCGCCTCGCTGCCGACTATTTGCAATTCGTCGATCCGACCGCGCGACCGCGCTTTGACGTGGTCACCCTGGACGGCGAGCGAATCGCTCTTGTGCGGAACGCCTTTTAATGGAAAACCTGACCGGCCAAACGCTCGGCCAACGGTATACCGTCCAGCGCTTGGTCGGACAAGGCGGCACGGCCGACACGTACCTCGCTCGCGACCTGCTGCTGCGCCGCGACGTCGCGCTCAAAGTCCTGACCGACCGCTCGCACGACGTGCGCCGCCGTTTCATGCGCGAAGCGCAAGCGATGGCGCACCTCAATCATCCGAGCATCGTCAGTGTCTACGACGTCGGCGAATCCGACGGCTGGTCCTACATCGTCATGGAATACGTCAACGGCAAGACCTTGCGCGAGCTCGAGGCAGGATCGCTTTCATACCAAACGGCGATTCAATATATGATTCAAGTTTTGGGGGCGCTCGAATACGCGCATAACAACGGCATCATCCATCGCGACGTAAAACCAGCCAACGTCATTTCGGTGGAAAGCGAAGAGCGGGTCAAGTTAATGGACTTCGGTCTCTCGCGGCGCACGAGCGACATGACGCAAACGACAAAAACGGGACAGATCGTGGGAACGATTGCCTATTTGCCGCCCGAGCGTTTTTTGAGCCGGCCGGCCGATCCCCGCGGCGATCTCTATTCCGCGGGGATCGTCATGTACGAGCTTTTCACCGGAAACGTTCCGTTCCGGAACGACAGCGAAGATTTGGTCGCGACGATCTTCTCGCACGTTCACGACACGCCGCCCTCGCCGCGTCAGGTAAACCGGAACGTGCCGGCGGCCCTCGAGCGGATCATCATGAAAGCAATCGAGAAAGATCCGCAAAAACGTTTCCAGACCGCGACCGAGTTCATGAACGAGCTGAAACGCTTGATCGGGCAGGCGGTCTCGGCGGCCCCACAAGCGGCGGCGACGCCGGCCGCGGTGGTGTCCGAGGTGGGAATGGCGGGAGCAGCCGCCACCAAGCTTCCCAAATCCAGCCCCGACCGCCCGCATTCCATTCCCCATCCTGAGCTGCGCACCGCGCTCGACCGCGCGCTCGGCCCGACGCGCAATCGCAACGATGCCTTCAGCAACGTGCTCTCGGGAATGCTCGCCACGCGGCGCCGCCGGTACGACGAAGCCAAGCGGAACTACGAAGACGCACTGCACGATCTCGATACGATGGGCAATCACCTCGAATACGCAAAGACCGCCCTCAAGTTCGGCGTGATGGTCTTGCAAAAGGCCGGCGACGGCATGCGCGAGCGCGAGGAGCTGCGCAAAGCCGTGCAATTGTTGCAGCGCGCCCAGGAAATTTTCCGCGAGCAACAGCTCGTAGACCAAATCGGCGAGTCGGAATACTTGATCAACTCGCTCGAACGAACCGCCGTCGGCCAATAAGGTCGCAAGAGCCCGAGCGGTGCAAAAACGACAACCCGAGCTTCGTCGTTCCGTCACACCGTGGGGGTCGTTTTCGTGGGGCTATTCCGACGTCGGGGCCGACATCTTCGTCGGACTCGGCCTCGTTCTCGGTGCGGCGGCCGGAGCTTCGAACGTCGCTTTCTTGTTCGCCGGCATCGTGTACGTCTGCATCGGCCTCGCGTACACGGAGTTGGCGGCGACGTATCCGGTGGCGGGCGGCGGTCAGTATTTCGTCATGCGCGGACTCGGCGATCTCTTCGGCTTCATTGCCGGGTGGGCCGTCCTTTTGGATTTCACGATCGACATCACGCTGTTCGCGTGGAGTTGCGTCGACTATCTGAGCCAGCTGATTCCCGGGTTTCTCAATACGACGCACCCTTGGACGCACTTCGTCGTGTGCTTGATGCTGATCGCAGGCCTTGCCACGCTGAACGTCATCGGCGTGCGAGAAAGCACCGCGTTCAACTCATTTGTCAGCGCCCTCGACGTGATCAGCGAGACGCTGATTTTGACCCTCGGATTTCTCTTTGCATTTCGGCCCGAACTGCTGATCCACGCCATGCATACGGCGTGGCCGTCGCCGTTCGGACTGATGAATGGGATTTCACTTGCCATCATCTCGTTCGTGGGTCTTGAATCGATTTCGCAAGCGGCGCAAGAAACGCAGCGCCCCGCCTCGATCGTGCCGCGCACGTCGGTTGGACTGATCTTGACGATCTTGATTTTTGCGCTCTCCTACTCCAACCTGGCCTTGGGCATGCAGCCATGGCACCCGCAATACGATGCGCACGGTCACGCGATCGCTTTCTGGCAGATTTTCACCAACAACGCCGACAATCAGGGTAAAGCGATTGCACTTTTGAGCGCGCAAATTCCGTATTATGGCCTGCTCGCAACGCTCTACGTGCCGCTCCTGGGCGCGGTTCTGCTGCTTATTTCGAGCAACTCGGGGGTGTTCGGCAGCTCCCGCATCGCTTATGCGATGAGCACCGAGCAGCTTCTGCCGTCGATCTTTCGGCGCGTACACGCGAGCTTCCGAACGCCTGCGATTTCGATTATCGCCTTTAGCGGTGTAGCCGTCTTAGAATTGATCTTTGCCGCAATCCCGTATTTGATCCCGGCTGCCAACGTTCTTTACGCTCATCTCTTCCGCGGTGAAGGCGGCTTGGATTTTCTGGCCGACCTTTATGCATTTGGTGCCGCGACGAGTTACTCGTTCGTCTTCATTGCTTTGATCTTCTTACGCCTTCACGATCCACTCAGCCCGCGCAACTTCAAGATTCCGTTCAACATCCCGTTGACGGTGCGCGGCGAACGCGTCGAGTTCCCCATCGTGGCGGTCATCGGCTTCTTGGGGATCGGGTCGATCTTGGTCTTCACCTTGATTACGCACGTCATCGGGCGAATTGCCGGCCCCTTGTGGCTCGTCTTTGGGGTGCTGATTTACTTGTGGTATCGCAAGCAAAAACGGCTTCCGCTCTTCCATTCGCAACCCAAGGATTGGAAGCAGCAACAGGTTGAGATATTGCGCAATGCGGGTGAGCTCGAACTGATGGATCAGTATCTCTCGCGCGTGCGCGACGCCGAAGCGCGACAAGGAAGAGTGTGGGAATGATGGGCGTGCGAGGGGTCATCTCGTGGCTCTACGTCGGACTCGGACTCGTGATCCTCGTACGCCTGCTCGCGCATGGATGGCATTGGGAGCTGCTGTCCGGCCTCGTGCTTGCGATTCTGCTCATCGCACTCGGTTGGTATCGTATTCGCGCGGCCGCAAGAATGAGGCGCGAAGGGTGACCGCGGAGCTCCACGTCACCGTCGCGGGATTCGTCATTGCGATGGTCATTGCGGCAGCGGTCGGGGCGACGATCTGGTGGATGCTGCATCCGCCCACGTCGTACGTGCAAATGCTCGCCAAAGAAGCCGAAACCGAGCTGGAGCGTTTGGTCGGCAGCATCATCGTGGTGTTTTCGCAAGAGATCGCTTCGCAGCACATGATGGCGCTGGCAGCCAAGTTGGCACGCGGTGAGAAATCGGACCTGCACGCCATTTACGTCGTCGAAGTTCCGTTTACGCTGCCGCCCGATGCCGAAATGCCCGCCGAAGAGCGCATCGCGCTCGACGCGTTGGCCGCTGCCGAAGCGATCGCGATGAAAAACGGCGTGAACCTGCGCACCGACACGATTCACGCCAGGCAAACGAGCCAAGCGGTACTCGACATCGCCAAGCAAGAAAAGGCCAATTTGATCATTCTGGGATCGTATCGCGAGGGAAAATATACGGGTGCTCCGCTCTCCCGCACGATCGAATCGATTGCGGCCAACGCCAAGTGCGACGTGCTGATCGGCGTCGAGGGCAAGCACGGCACGATCCTGGTCGACGAAGTCTCAGAAACCGGCTCTGTGTCACCCTGAGGTGCGAGCGCAGCGAGCCTCGAAGGGGTCGAACGTAACCTAGCACACCGTCGAGGAGGCCCCATGCACCGTTTCACCCGTCTTCTTTCGAGCGCCGGCGCTATGGCGATCGCGCTCGTCGTCAGCACCGCCGTGGCGGGAAAGGCTGCCATGACGGCCGCGCTCGGTGCGTTTGACGAGGCGTGGTCACACGTAAACGACTACACCGTCAACGTGAAGGCGCACGAAGTGCAGGGAAGCTCATCGCAGGATCGGGTGTATCAGTACTGGTTTCGCAAACCGCATCAAGCGAAGACGTTGATTACCTCCGGCGACGGCCGCGGCAGCGGGGGCGTGTGGAACGGCGGCGACACGGTGAGCGGACATCAAGGCGGATTCCTGTCCGGAATTCATCTCACGGTCAGTATCCACGACGGGCGCGCGACGTCGATACGCGGTTACACGATTCCCGACGGTCTACTGCAAAACCAAGTTGGGCAATACGAGAACACAAAAGGCGAGCTCTCGCAAAAAGACGGCGCAAACAACACGACCGAAGTGGATCTCAAGGTGGCTTCGCCCGAATCCTCCGGACCGAATTCCGGCGTCACCAAGATGGCGATCTGGTTTTCGAACGCCACGCATATGCCGGTGCGTCAGGTTCGCTGGGCGGGCGATGCGGTCGTGACCGACGAGACGTGGAACGATCTGAAGACGAACGTCGGCCTAACGGACAAAGATTTTTAAAGGCTCTGTGCCAGGCTGACACTGCCTCTACGCCTTAGTGAGCAATCGTTTGCGCAGCTCGTCCAGGATGACGGCGATGAGGATCACCGCACCCAGCACGATCTTCTGCGTGTACGATTCGATGTTGAGCAGGTTCATCACGTTGTACAGCACGCCGATCAGGAGCGCGCCGAAGAACGTCCCGACGATGCTTCCGCGTCCGCCGGCGAGGCTCGTGCCCCCCACAACCACCGCGGCGATCGATTCGAGCAGCTCGTCGCCCGTGCCGGTTTGCGGCGAGCCCGATGAAAAGAGCGCCATCAGCAAAAATCCCACGAACGCCGCACAGATCCCGCTGATCACGTAGACCAGGGTTTTCACGCGCGCCACCGCGATGCCGGCCAGGCGCGCCGCTTCCTCGTTGCCGCCGATTGCGAAGACGTAGCGCCCGAAGCGCGTTTTCGTCAGCAGCGTCGACGCGAGCGCGATAATGACCACCATCCAGACGACCGGAATGGGAATGTTGGGCATGTGCAGCGCTGCCGTGAGCCCGCCCGCGAAGTTGCCGATGCCCGTATTTTGAAAGTCGGTCGTCGCGAGCGCCACCGGGCGTCCGTGCGAGAGGATGAACGATGCGCCCAGCGCCATCTGCAGCATCGCCAGCGTGGTGATGAACGGCGGAAGGTTGAGGCGCACGACGGGCAGCGCGTTCACCCAGCCCGCGCCGGCGCCGACGGCCAGCGCGACCAGCAGCGTCGCCGCGATGAGCGGAAACCCGCTCAAGTGGAGATAGTTCGCGAACAACGCCGCCACGACGCCGGTGAGCGCGACCAGCGAACCGACCGAGAGATCGATGCCGGCGGTGATGATCACGAACGTCTGACCGACGCCTAAGATGCAGTTGTAGGTGATCTGGCGCAGCACGCGCACGATGTTGCTCGGCTGCAAGAACGCGCCGTGCGTCGCGACGTCGACGACGACGACCAGCACGATCAGCGCCGCCGCCGCCCCCGCCAAGCGCAGCCAATACGCGCGGCGCTGGGCGGTCACGCGGCCCTCGTCGCGGCGGCG
>JAFAIW010000079.1 GCA_019236495.1 Vulcanimicrobiota bacterium
ATACGCCGTTGAACAGCTCGTCGCGCGTGTGCACCTTGTTGCGATGCAGTAACAGATATTCCAGCAACGCGTACTCCTTGGCGGTCAGTGAGATCGCGCGCCCGGAGCGATAGACCTCGTGCCGATCCCGGTCCATCACCACGTCACGGTACTCGATGACGTTCGAATGCGGATCGCGCTCGCGTAGCCGCGCACGGACGCGCGCGAGCAGCTCGGGCGTGGAAAACGGCTTGGTGACGTAATCGTCGGCGCCGACGTCGAGACCCTCGACGCGATCGGGCACGCGATCCTTGGCGGTCAGCATGATGACCGGCACGCGGCTCTTGGCGCGAATGCGGCGACAGACTTCGAGCCCGTCCATGCGCGGAATCATGAGGTCGAGGATCACCAGATCGGGCTCTTTTAGCGCTTTTTCGAGACCGGCGAGTCCGTCGCGCGCAACGTCCACCTCGTAGCCCTCGTGCTCGAGCTCGAGCTGCAAAACACGGCTGATCGCGGCGTCGTCTTCGACGACTAGAATTTTATGACGCTGGGATTGCTGGGCGGGCTTCTCCATGGAGAAGGATTACGTGCCGGGCTCGCCCTCGACCCTTCGTTTTGCGGCTGCCAAAGGTTGCGTTCCGGTGAAAAACATCAGCCAGTACGCGGTCATGGCTCCCGCGGCGAGCCACGCCAGCAGCCTCACGTTCGAGAGCGCCTGCGCGAGCGCCGAACCGATAATCGCCAGGGTGTGGAGGAAGAGTCCGCCGCCGCCCAGTGCGATCAAGACGACGAGCCAGAGCGTTACCGCCGCGATGGCGCCGAGCGCCGCAGCTTCCCACACCGAAAAAGGCGGGGCGGGGCGATATGCAGTGGAGGCGAGAATCGACGCGCGCAGATCCGACGGTGGCTCCTCCATGGGGAGCGCGAAGAGTGCCCGATCGAGGGCGTCGTCGCTGTCGTACATCATGATTCGGTTACCTCCGCTCCGCCAAGAAGCCTGCGCAACTGCTCCTTGGCGCGAAACAAATGCGTCTTCACCGTCCCCATCGGCAGGTTGAGAACCTTAGCGATCTCTTCGTATTGCTTTCCCTGTAGATGGTAGAGGGTAACGACCGTGCGGTACTTTTCGGGCAGTGCATCGATTGCGTCGCGCAGGCGGCGCGCCTCATCGAGCGCGATCGTTTGCTGCTCGGGGCCGGGTCCCGCGTCCGGCCGCTCCGGCAGTTCCTCATTACTATAACGTTTGCGCCGGTTCAGGCGGTCGCAGCAGGCGTGATAAGCGATCGCAAAGATCCACGTGCTGAACTTGGCACCCGGCCGGAAGGTTCGCAGGCTGCGAAACGCCTTGAAGAACGCCTCTTGAGTCGCGTCGCGGGCGTCCTCGACGTCGTGCAGCGTGCGATAGGCCAAGTGGTACACCGCCCGGTCGTATCGCTCGACAAGCGCGGCGAAGGCTTCGGGGTTCCCGCGAAGCGTCATCGCCACCAGTTGAGCGTCCTCCGGCCCGGCCGTCATGCGGCCGGTTTGGGGGGCCTGCGCATAAGCCACCACGCCGGTCGTACGCGCCCGCGGGCCGGATTGTTTCGATCCGCGCCGGGTCCCCAGGCTCGAAACATGTCGGCCGCCGCAGCGTAACTAGGGCAGAATCGCAAACGGAGGTTCGACCCGATCATGGTGATCATCCCGAAGTACAATCTCTCCGACCCGGCCCGGCCGACCGTGCAGGCACCGGAACGGAACTCCGCGCAGTCGCTGCGCCCCACCTTCAGCGGCTGGGGACCGCGCATCTAGTGTCGCGCGCCTCGATCGTCGCTATGCTGATTGCGGTTGAAGTCGTAATCGTCGGCATCGCGCTGTACGCGGTGCGTGGCGCAGCCGCCATGCACCACGCCGACTTCGCGCCCAAAACGTTCGCGCTGTTGAACGTAGGTGCGGCGCCGCAGGTCGACATCGACGACGCGGACTCGCACGTCGACGTTTCGGTCTCGAGCGACGGACTCGTGCACGTGAGAGATCTCACCCGCGTAAGCGGAACGTTCTTCGGCACCCCTTCCTCGGTTGCGAAACTGCAGGTCGAACGGACCGCGGGCGGTGTCTCGGTCCAGCGCGCGGCGAGCAGCGACGAGCTGCATGTCGGATTCGATTGGTCCGAGCATCGCATCGAGGTTGAGATTCCCGATGGATCGCACGTGCGCATCGCGCGCTGCTCGGGAGCGTCGGTCAGCGGCATCAGCGGCGGCGTGACGGTTGCATCCCAAGACGGCCGCATCACTTTAGCCGATCTGCGCGGGAGCGTGGACGCCAGCAGCGACGACGGCTCGATTCGTGCCAGCAGTATTCGTGGCGACAATGTCACGCTACAAACCAAGGACGGCAGCATCGACGTACGAGGCTTGGAAATCGCCGACGGTGCGCGCCGCGGCGTGCTGCATACCAGCGACGGTACGATCCGGGTGGCGCTGGAGCCCAACGCGGATCTCACGGTCGACGCATCCACCAACGACGGCCATATCGAAGTCGACGGCAACCCCGTCAACAGCGGCGACAGCGATTCGGCACAACATACAATCCGTCTCGGCAACGGCTCGGGGAGCTTGCAGCTCTCGAGCGGAGACGGCTCGATTCACATTCTCACGAACGGAGCGGTTTAACCGTCATGTCAGAAGCAACGCCTGAAACCATCGTCCCCGTCATGTTTTTCCTGATCGTCGTCGGCGCACCGATCGCTGCATGGATCGTCTCGCGCGTGCTGGCGCATCAAGAACGCATGGAGATGCTGCGGCGCGGATTCGTTCCGCCGCCGGATCCGCGGGTCATGCGCCACGCGATGAAGTTCGGCGCCAAGATGGGCTGGCCGCCGGGACACGTGCCGCCGGGTACGGTGCCGCCGCCGGGCGTCGTACACCCGAGCGCGTACGACCCGGCCTATCACGCGCAGGTGCAGTTGCGGCGCGGCATTCAGGTCGC
>JAFAIW010000110.1 GCA_019236495.1 Vulcanimicrobiota bacterium
CGTGGACGATTGTGGACGTCATGTTGATCGGCAGCGAGAACCCGGGCCCCGCCGTTGCGGTAGGTTTGACTACCGGAAACAAAGGCGGCCCCGAGCTATTCGCGTTCTCTACCGTCACAAAACGAGACAAACTGACAGAGACTAAGAATCGCGGCGTCGATTGCTCCCGAGGATGTACGATCGAGCTGAAGGGCGATACGGTTCAATTTGATGCGATAGTGGACGGCCACCGTGTTGCAAGGTGGCGACGCGCTGAAGTATCGTTGACGAATCCGTACATTCAAATAAACGCGGAGGTTGGCGCGCCAGGCGATCGCGTTTCGGCTACTCTTAGTCCCAGGCACCTCATTGCGAACGGTAATCCGGTACTCGCGCCGTCGTGCGCTTTCACAATCAATGGTGTAGAGCCCAGCGGCAGCCCCATCCTCATGTTCAAAGGCAGCTTCCACAGCGCGCCCGCCGAATTCGTCGATCTCCTGACCGGTCGGCGTGGCGGCTGTTAGAACCCTCGTTATGCATCGGACGAATGCGACTTGATGCCGCGGTCGCCGCGCGTGAAGGCATCACGCGATCGCAGGCGCGCGGATTGATTTTAGCGGGACGCGTGCGCATCGGCGGCGCGCCGGCCACGAAACCGGGCACTGCCGTGCGCGATGCGGGAGCGGTCGAGATCGTGCAGTCGCAGCGTTTCGTCAGCCGCGGAGGCGAAAAATTGGAAGCCGCCCTCGAAGCATTCGAAATCGACGTCTCCGGAGCGCACGTGCTCGACGTCGGCGCGTCGACCGGCGGATTTACCGATTGTCTCTTGCAGCGCGGCGCCGCCGCGGTAACCGCGGTCGACGTCGGATACGGCCAGCTCGCATGGAGTCTGCGCAACGATCCGCGCGTCACGGTGATGGAGCGGACGAACTTCCGCCACCTGACCGACGACGCGTTCGAGAAGCCGTTCGATTTCGTGACGATCGACACGTCGTTCATCTCGCTGCGCACGATCGTGCGGCGCGCGGTTGCGTTCGTCGCGCCCGAGGGCGCGATCGTGGCGCTCGTAAAGCCGCAGTTCGAAGCAGGCCGGGAGCGCGTCGGCGGAGGCGGGGTCGTGCGGGACCCCGAGGTGCATCGCGCGGTCTTGCGCGAAGTGCGCAATGCCATGGAACCGCTCGGGATGCCGATGGTCGCACTGATGGCCTCGCCGCTCTTGGGGCCGGCGGGAAATCGGGAATTTCTCGCATTGCTGCGGCGTGCGGGAACGCCTGTCGCCGACCACACGATCGACGCAGTCGTCGCGGAGCCTGTCGCATGACCGTCACCACGCAGCGCAAGACGATCGCGCTCTACATCGACATGCAGCGCGAACATGCACGCGCGCTGGCGACGCGCGTTGCCGATGGATTTCGCAAGCGCGGCTACGCGATCGCGCTGTGTTCGGAGCAGGACGATCGTTTGCGTATCGCAAGCGACGGCGCCGGCGTTGAAGATGCGGCGCTGCTCGTCACCGTCGGGGGAGACGGGACACTTTTGCGCGCGGCGCGCATCGCCATCGCCGACGACATTCCGCTGATCGGTATCAATACGGGGCGCCTCGGGTTCTTGACGGAATTCGACGAGGACGACCCGCGCATCGACCGGCTGCCGGAGTTTTTCGAAAAAGGCTTCATCATCGAAGAGCGCACCGCGCTGGAAGCACGCTACGACGGACAATCCTTCTTCGCGCTCAACGACGTGGTGGTTCGCAAAGGCGGCGTTTCGCGGATCGTGCCGTTCGGCTTGTGTTTGAACGACGAACAAGCCGCCCACATCCCGGCCGACGGGATTTGTATCTCCACCCCGACCGGGTCGACCGCGTACTTCCTTTCCGCCGGCGGCGCGATTATTTCGCCGCAGGTCGAAGCGTTCGGCATCGCGCCGCTTTTGCCGCACACGCTGTTTTCGCGGCCGCTGA
Organism: Vulcanimicrobiota bacterium; assembly: GCA_019236495.1. Lineage (GTDB taxonomy): Bacteria > Vulcanimicrobiota > Vulcanimicrobiia > Vulcanimicrobiales > Vulcanimicrobiaceae > JAFAIW01. Next base: position 1,940 of record JAFAIW010000110.1, read on the forward strand.
TCGTTCCAACGACGTCGCGCATCACGATCACCGTCGACGCTCAGATTTCGCCGAACGCGCATCTCGAAACCGACGGCGACATCATGAGCGAGTTGCCGCCCGGCGCGACGGTGACGATTTCGCGGCACCCGAAGACGGTGCGCTTTGCGCGTATTTCGCGACTCAATTTCTTCGAGCGTCTGGAAGAGAAGATGCTCTGGGGCGTGTCGATCAAAGGGAAGCTGCGCTAGCGCGCGGATGCTGCAGCGCCTCGAAATCGAGAACTACGGCCTGATCGCCGGTGCGGAGATCGAATTTGCGTCGGGCGCAACGATGTTCACGGGCGAAACCGGCTCCGGCAAGACGATGCTCGTCGGGGCGCTCGGCTTCGTACTCGGCGAGCGGGCCGGGGCGGACGTGGTGCGTCGCGGTGCAGCGCGCGCGACGGTGACGCTCACGTTCGAACCAGACGAATCCCTGCGCGAGCGCCTGGGTGCCGGCGGCTTCGAGATCGACGCGGGCGAGGATGCGGTGATCACCCGCGAGATGAGCGGCGCCGGGAAGAGTACGATGCGGCTCAACGGTCGCGTGACGACCGCCACGCACGTGCGCGAGCTGGCGGCGGAAGTTGCGGAAATCGTCGGCCAGCACGAAGCGCAACGCTTGCTCGCCGCCTCGGTGCATCTCGATCTTTTGGATCGCTTCGCCGGAGAACGCGCGCTCGCGGTGCGCGCGCGCGTCGCGGAATTGTACGAGGAGATGTCCGTTCAACGGCGCGCGCTCGAGGAAATTGCCGGCGAAGATGCCCGGGCGCAGCGCGATTTTGAATTCGCGCAGTTCGCGCGCGACGAAATCGTGGCGGCTGCGCCCGAAGCCGACGAGGACGAACGGCTGAGCGAACGGCGCCGGTTTCTCGACAACGTCGAGCGAATTGCGGAGAGCTTGCAAACCGCGCACGCGGCGCTCGCGGGCGATGACGCGTCGGCAATCGAGGCGCTGGGCGTCGCGGCCATGGCGTTGCGCGCGGTGGAGAATGTCGACGGCGCACTGCGCGAGACGAGTGATGCGGCGCGCTCGCTGCAAGAGGAAATCGGCGCGCTTTCGGCGCGCATCGCGCGCACGCTCGAGGCGACGGAGTTCGATCCGAACGAACTGGAAGCGATCAACGAACGGCTCGACGTGCTCGACCGCCTGAAACGCAAATACGGCGGCTCGATCGCGACCGTACTGGCCGCGCGAGACGAATATGCGCATCAGGTCGAGACGTACGCGACGCGCGACGAACGCCGCGATGCATTGCAGGCGCGGTTGCGCGACACTGAGGCGTTGCTCGAGGCCTCCGCTGATGAGCTCTCGGGTATTCGGAAGGCTGCCGTGAAACGGTTAAGTGCGGCGGTGACGGCTGAGTTTGCGGATCTCGCCTTGCAAGCGGGGCGCTTCGAAGCGGTACTGACGAAGCGCGATGCCGTCGGCGCTCGCGGGCGAGAGGATGCGGAGTTTCTTTTTGCCGCCAACAAAGGCGAGGAACTTCGGCCGCTGGCGCGCGTCGCATCCGGGGGAGAACTGTCGCGCGTGCTTCTGGCGGTGATGGTCGCACTTTCCGATCCGCAGGATCGCGGCGCGCTGATCTTCGATGAAATCGACGCGGGCATCGGCGGTGCGACCGCCAACGCGGTCGGCGTTCGGCTGGCACGGCTCGCGATGACGAGGCCGGTCGTGTGCGTGACGCACCTCGCCCAAATCGCCAGCCTTGCGGAGCGCCATTACGTCCTCGATAAGCGCGAAG
>JAFAIW010000112.1 GCA_019236495.1 Vulcanimicrobiota bacterium
TGCATCGCGCACGACCGGCGCGGTCACGGACGTTCGAGCCAGCCTTGGAACGGCAACGACATGGATACATATGCCGACGATTTGGCGCAACTGGTCGAGCATCTCGACTTGCGCGATGCGGTGCACGTCGGTCACTCGACTGGCGGCGGCGAGGTGGCGCGCTATCTCGGAAACTATGGATCGCAGCGCGTTTCGAAGGCGGTGCTCATCAGCGCCGTGCCGCCGATTATGGTGAAGAGCGACAAAAATCCGCTGGGATTGCCGATCGATGTGTTTGATGGACTTCGTAAGTCGGTGTTAACCGATCGCAGCCAGTTTTGGCTGGACCTTTCGCTGCCGTTCTACGGGTACAATCGACCGGGTGCGAAGGTGTCGGAGGGTGTGCGACAATCCTTTTGGCTGCAAGGGATGATGTGCGGAATGCCGGCGTCGTATTTCTGCATCAAGGCATTCTCCGAAACCGATCAAACCGAGGATTTGAAGAAGATCGACGTGCCGGTGCTGTTTTTGCACGGTAACGATGATCAGATCGTGCCGATTGCCGATTCGGCCGAGCTTGGTGTGAAGCTCGTGAAGCACGGGACGCTCAAGGTGTACCCGGGCGCACCGCACGGTATGCCGACGACGCGCAAGGATGAGGTCAATGCGGATCTGCTCGCGTTCGTCAAATCCGGGGTACTCGCGGGCGTATAAGCGACTCGCGCCGTCACCGATCGACGTAACGCGCTAGCGGCCGCTACCCGGTGATCCTTGCTGCGCTTCCCACGTGTAGATGGAACCGTTGATCGTCGAGCTGCCGCTCATCTTCGCGGCGGAGAACGTTCCGCGAAACGTGACCTGCCGGATGTGAAGCGTAACTTGCGACCCGCTCAAGCCCCCCGAGACCGCAACGTTGTGCGCGTTCGCGAGCGGGCCACCCGGCCGGACGGAGATGTCGGTGTACGTTCCGCTGATAATTCCGTTGTTGAAGTTCAGATGTAGCTGCCCGAGGAATGGCTGCTGACTCGAATGTAGCGGGTGATAACCGATGACGTACGGCACGTTTCGGGCGTTGCCGTTGGCCACGGCGCGCGCCGCAGGTGTCGCGCCGATCAACAAAACAATGGCACATGCAGCGATGAACGTGGATCGAATCATGTTTTCTGCCTCCAGCCGGATTATAGCACGGTCCAATCAGTGATCGTTCATCTGATCGACGGCACGTACGAGTTGTTTCGCCATTTTTACGGGCTGCGGCGCGCCGGGAGCGAGAAAGGAACGCGCTTCGGCGCGGTCGCCGGCGTGCTGGGCACGGTCTTGCAGATGTTCGGGGACGGAGCGACGCACGTCGGTGTTGCGACCGATCACGTCATCGAATCATTTCGCAACGGACTCTGGGACGGATACAAAACCGGCGACGGAATCGAACCCGCGCTCCGCGCGCAATTTTGGCCGCTCGAAGAGGCGCTGCGCGCGATGGGCGTCGCTACATGGGCGATGGTGGAGTTCGAAGCCGACGACGCGCTCGCGTCTGCCGCCGAGATCGCAGCGCGCGATGCGCGGGTTGAGAAGGTCTGCATTTGGACGCCCGACAAGGACCTGGCGCAGAGCGTACGCGGCGAGCGCGTCGTGCAAGTCGATCGCCGGAGCAAAGCCATCCGCGACGCTGCCGGCGTTCGCGCGAAGTTCGGCGTCGATGCGGAGTTCATCCCCGATTATTTGGCGCTGGTCGGCGATGCGGCCGACGGATATCCAGGCGTGAAGGGCATCGGCGCGAAGGGAGCCGCGTCGCTGATCGCGCGGTTTGGAAGGATCGAAGATTTCCCGCCGGACGCGCTGGGCGAGCACCGCGCCAACGCGCTGCTTTTCAAGAAACTGGCAACGCTCCGGACCGATGCCGAGCTGTTCGACGACGTCGACGAGTTGCGATGGCGCGGCCCTACGCGTGAATTTGCAGCGGTTTGCGATCACCTCGGCATTGCGGACGTTGCGTCGCGCGCGGCAAAAGCGTCCGAGTTGCGCGCAACGCGCACCCGCTCCTCAGGGTGACACGGCGGTAGCGCCAACGCGGCTCTTTGGTGCCCGCGTCGCGATGCGTATGGCCTCCGATTCAGTCATCGCGGCGCCCTGTCGAGCTAATGCGGCGATCTGATCATCGCTCAACTGCTCCCCGAGCGCCTTCATCAGCAGTTCGTGCGTGTAACGCTCAGTATGCTCGCGCCGATACCCCCGAGCGAAAACGGCGTCGACGTAGCCCAACAGCTTCGCTGCGGTTGCCTTCGTGTCTCCACTTGATAATATTGCGGCGAGGTGCTGGATCGCACACGCCATGATGCCCGCATCGCCGGCCTCACGGGCATCGAATATTGCGGCGCGACCCATTGCCCACGCGTCGTCGTCGCGATGCGCGGCAAGCAGGTACGCCGTCAAATTCGCCCTCGTGTTCGCCCGCAGGCGCAGGTTCTTCTGCGCCGCTCTGTTTGTCAAAAGCTCTTGGAGGCGGCGAATCGCACTTTCCATCTCGCCGAGTGCGAACTCGCTTTCAGCCAGATTCATCAGGGAGATGCTCACGATTCGATCGTCGCCTTCCCGGCGCGCCATTTCGAGCACCTCGAGCGAAGCGGCTCGGCCCTCTTCGAGGCGCCCTGTCATTTCATAACCAACGGCGATCGATCCGAGCGTCCGCATCACGCTGCGCCGGTCGTTGTATTCTCTGCTCAGCTCGAGCGAACGTTGCAAATCGCGTTCGGCTTGCACGAAATCGCCCAGGCGAAGGTTGGCGACGCCGCGGCCGCGCAAAGCACGACCGGCCCCCGCGTGGTCGCCGAGCTCTTCATAGAGCTCGAGGAGGCGCGACGAAGCTTCGTGCGCTTTAGTCGCAAGCAACAGGTCGCCGCGCATCGCGGCAATCGTCTCCCACGCCATTGCCTGCAGCGGTTTCGTCAGTGGCGTTGTACCGTCGAGCGCGCGTTCGGCCCGCCGTGCCGATTCGGCGCTCATGCCGCGTGACAAGAGGAACTCGTGCATTGCCGACAACAGCCGCACGCCAAGCGCGACGTCGCTCTGTTCGTCGATCGCCCAATCCAGCGCGCGTCGCAAGTTATCGTAATCACCTTCGAAGGCGGCCGTCCAGTTTGGGCTGCGTTCGTCAATCGATTGCACGACCTTTAGGTAATACTCGGCGTGCCGCCGGTTGAGCATCTCGATGGTAGCGCCGATTTTCTCTAGCCCATAAGCGCGCATCGTTTCGAGCAAGCGAAAGCGCCGCGTCTTACCGAACCGCTCGCTGGTCAACAACGACTTATCGACGAGAGATCCAAGAACGTCGAGCACGCGCGAGGGCGCAATGCCGTCACCTCCGCAGATCGCGACCGCTGCTTCGAGAGAAAACTGCGCCGGGAAGACCGCCAGTCGTGCAAAGAGCGTCTGTTCCTCAGGGTCGAGCAGGTCGTAGCTCCAATCGACGAGCGCGCGCATCGTTTGATGACGTGCCACTCGGCCGCCGGTTAATACGGCGAAGCGCTCCGACAACAGCTCTTCAATCTGCGTGAGGCTCAGCAAGCGTACGCGCGCGGCCGCAAGTTCGATGGCCAAAGGGATCCCGTCGAGGCGGCGGCAGATTCGCTCGGCGACCTGAAGATCTCCGTTGAGCGAGAACGATGCATCGGCGAGTTTTGCATTCTCAAAAAAAAGCGCTACCGATGCATCCAGAGTGAGCGATGCAAGCCGGTAGGTTCGTTCGCCGGAAACTCCTAGGGGCTGGCGACTCGTCGCGAGGATCCGCACGTCAACGTCGGCCGCAACAATGGCCTCCACCGCACTCGCGGCCGCGCTCACGACATGCTCGCAATTATCGAGAATGAGCAACAACTTCTTGCGCGCAAGTGCGGCGGTAATCGCGTCGATCAAAGGCTGATCGGCTCGTTCGCGAACGTTCAGCGCATTCGCGATCGCCGGCGTTACGTCGGCGGCCTCACGCACCGCCGAAAGATCGACGAACCAAACGCCATCCCCATAATCCGAAAGGACCCGGTGTCCCAACTGTACGGCGAGTCGCGTCTTGCCAATCCCGCCCGCACCGGTGAGCGTGAGGACGTGCGCGTCTGAAATCAACGCGCGCGCTTCGGCCAGATCGCTCTCTCGCCCGAAGAGTGGCGTCACGAGTCGCGGCAAGTTGTGTTTTTTTGTCCCCCGGTGTTCCGAGCGGCGTGGGCGCGACGGACGCTGCGCTGCGGCTTCAAGAGCGGCTCGTTGCGGTTGGCCGAGCTGCAAGGCACCCATGAGCAACGCGAGGGTTTCGCGCTGCGGTGCCTTGTTGACGCCGCGTTCGAGCGCGCTGATCCCGTCGGCGCTCATGGCCGCACGTTCGGCGAGCGCCTCCTGCGAAAGGTTCGCCGCGAGGCGAAATTCGCGCAGCAAGGTGCCGAACGACGGCCGGCTCGCGGCTTTTTGCATCTCAGCCACTTATACGACGAACTTATGCGGATATCGGTTTCCGCCTCGCGCCGATTACGCGATGCTAGGTGCGGGCCGACGGGCCCTCCGCTCACGCACACGAAGAAAGCGCATGCTTACTCAACGACTCATCCGGCATACCGCGCGTCCCGCTCGCGACCGTTCCCCCTTTGCGGGATGGGGACTGCGCGAACCAAGCTGGTCCTCCCTGGCGACCGCATTCGCCGTGACCAGCTCTGCGGCTGGAGG
>JAFAIW010000230.1 GCA_019236495.1 Vulcanimicrobiota bacterium
TCGAGATTGGCCGGATTCGCACCGGTTTCGTCGAGCGCCATGTCGAGCCGGTCCAAGAACGCAGGATCGGCGAATTGCGGTGCGGCGACGTTGAACGCGACCGTCAGCGAGGCTTCCCCGTTTTGCAGCTGCTTCGCCAAGCGCGCGGCCTTTCGATTGCGCTCGACGATTTCGGGACGGGCTTTTCGTCGCTCACGCATTTGCGCGAGTTTCCGGTCGACGTGGTCAAGATCGACCGGTCGTTCATCACCACCTTGCCCGAGGCCGAAGAAAGCGCGCTGATCGCGGGTGCGGTGATCCAACTGAGCCATCGCCTCGGCAGTCGCGTGCAGGCGGAGGGCGTCGAAACTGAGGCGCAGCGCCAGTGGCTGCTCGGCGAAGGCTGCGATTTGGCGCAGGGTTTCTTGATCAGCAGCCCGCTCGAACTTTCATCGCTGCACGAATTTCTCGCGGGAGCGGTGGCGTAGCGCTATGACGGCCGCCGCCCTTCCGCCGTTTCGCCTAGAGCACCATTTCGGAAAGTGGGAATTCCGGGCGCGGTATAACGTGGCGGCGTCCGATGCGCAGACCATGACGGTGGCGCAGCTGCTCGAGTTGGCGGACGACGCGGATCGCAAAGCTTGGGACGAATTGGCGCTTGGATACACGCAGATGGAAGGCGATCCGGAGCTGCGCGCGAGGATCGCCGCGACGTATCGGGGACTCGACGCCGACGACGTCGTGTGCTTTGCGGGCGCCGAAGAAGGTTTGTGGTGCGCGCTTCAGGCCACGCTCGGTTCGGGCGAGCACGCGCTGGTGACGACGCCGAACTATCAATCGATGGAAGCGGTCGTGCTGTCGCTGGGAACCGCGACGGCGTTGCCGCTGCGATCCGAACGCGATTGGACGCTCGATCTCGACGCGGTGCGTGCGGCGATGCGACCGCAAACGCGCCTCATCGCGGTGAATTTTCCGAACAACCCGACGGGCGCGGTGGCGTCGCACGAAACGTTTCGCGCGCTCATCGATCTGGCCGCGGAACGCGACGCGTGGTTCTTCAGCGACGAGGTCTATCGCGGCCTCGAGCGCGATCCGGCGACGCGTTTGCCGCAGGCCGCGGAGCTGTACGAGCGCGGCATCTCACTCGGCGTGATGTCGAAAGCGTACGGTTTGGCGGGATTGCGCGTCGGCTGGATCGCCTGCCGCGACCGGGCGCTGCTTGCGAAGTTGATGGCGCTCAAGCAGTATCTGTCGATCTGCAATTCGGGTCCCGCGGAAATTCTCTCGCGCATCGCCTTGAAGGCGCGCGAGCACATCCTCTCCCGCGTCAACGGATTGATCGACGCCAACGTGCGATTGCTCGACGCATTCTTCGCGCGCCATCGCGACCGCTTCGAATGGAATGCGCCGCCGGCCGCGTGCATCGCGTTTCCGCGATATCTCGGCCGAGAGGGCGCCGATGCATATTGCGAACGGCTGGTCGAAGGGCACGGTATCTTGCTGGTTCCGTCATCGATCTTTGCATCGGAGCTGGCGACGATTCCGACGGATCGCTTTCGGATCGGTTTCGGCCGCGCGAATCTGGCCGAGGCGCTCGACGTTTGGGAGCGCACGTTCTCGTGAGCGAACCGCTCCAGCGGTCGCTGCCGCGCGAAGCGTATTGGGATCCCGCGTTCTTCGAGCGCGAGCGGCAGGCGATTTTCTGGGACCAATGGTTCTACGTGGGCAGGGCGGAGCAACTTGCGGCGCCCGGAGCATTCGTGGTGCTCGACGTCTGCGGAGAAAGCGTCATCGTCATTCGCGCGGAGGACGGGGAGTTGCACGGGCACCTCAACCTCTGTCGCCATCGCGGAAGCCGGCTGCTCTGCGGCGAGGGCATGCAACGCGGCGCGATTCGCTGCCCGTATCACGGCTGGTCGTACGCGCTCGACGGCACGCTCGTCGCGTCGCCCTTCGTCGCGGCCGACGACGTGCCGCCGGAGTCGCGGCGCTTGCATCGCGTCGGCGTCGACACGTGGGGCGGCTTTCTGTTCGTGAATCTCTCGCCCGAACGCGCGGAGCGCGAGGGGCGCACCTTAGCAGTGCAATTAGGCCGTGCGCCGGAACGCCTGGCGCGCTACCCGCTCGCCGAGCTGCGCGTCGCGCGCTCAATTCGTTACGACATCGCGGCGAATTGGAAAGTGATGCTCGAGAACTACAACGAGTGTTACCATTGCGCGGGCGTCCATCCGGAACTGTGCCGCGTCGTGCCCGCGTTCAAGTCGCACGGCGGCTCCGAGCTCGACTGGGAGCGCGGCATTCCACATCGCGAGGGCGCATGGACGTTCACGTTTTCCGGCACGACCACGCGCGCACCGTTCGCCACCCTCAACGGCGACGAGCGCGTGCGCCATAACGGCGAGCTGCTGTACCCCAACTTCATGCTAAGCCTCTCGGCGGAACACGTCGCCGCTTTTTGCGTGTGGCCGCACGCCCCGGATCGCACCACGATCGTGTGCGACTTTCTCTTCCATCCCGACGAAATAGCCAAAGCGGACTTCGAACCGCGCGACGCAGTAGATTTTTGGGATCTCGTAAACCGGCAAGATTGGAAAATTTGCGAAAGCGTGCAGCAAGGGATGAGCTCGCGGGCCTTTCGCTACGGCTACTACGCTCCGATGGAAGATTGGAGCCTCGATATGCGGCGCTACATCGCCGAGCGCCTCGGCGAGTAACGTGACCGAAGACTTCGACGTCGTCGTTTTGGGCCTCGGCGGCATCGGCAGCGGGGCCGCGTATTGGGCGGCGCGCAAAGGGGCGCGCGTGTTGGGACTCGAGCGATTCGAGCTCGGGCACGCGAATGGCGAGTCGCACGATCACTCGCGCATCATTCGACGCTCGTATCACGCGCCGAACTACGTTCGCTTGGCAAACGAAGCGTATGCCGCGTGGGCACAACTGGAGAGCGACGCCGCCGAACAGCTCGTTTTTAAAACGGGCGGTCTCGACATCGGCCCGAAAGATGGTGCGATCGCGCTGCAGGGCTATGCCGACGCGATGCGCGACTGCGATGTCCCGTTTGAGATGCTGGATGCGGCCGAGATTCGCAGGCGCTTTCCGATGTTCGAAATCCACGACACGGTGCACGCGATCTTTCAAGAAGACGGCGGCATCGTGGCGGCGCAACGCGCGACCGCGGCACATCAACGCGCCGCGCGCCAATGGGGGGCGACCCTGCACGATCGCACGCCCGTCACGGCGATCCACGACGCAGGTGGCGAGATCACCGTAGAGGCGGCCGGACGGAGGTGCCGCACCGGCAAGCTCGTGGTCGCGGCCGGCCCGTGGAGCGACCGCGCGCTGGCGCATTTCGGGATGCACGTTCCGCTGGAAGTCACCAAAGAGCAAGTGATGTACTTCACGCCGCGCGACCCGGCGCCGTTCGAACTCGGACGCTTTCCGATTTGGATCTGGATGGACGATCCGTCGTTTTACGGCTTCCCGCTGTTCGGCGAACCCGCCGTCAAAGTGACGCAAGACGCGGGCGGCAAAGCAATCGATCCGGATACGCGCGGTTTCGAGCCCGATCCCGACATCTCGGCGCGCGTGAGCGCGTTCGTGCAGCAGCACTTGCCCACTGCGTTCGGGCCTGAGCACCTCGTGAAGACCTGCTTGTACACGCTCACACCGGATCGCGACTTCGTCATCGACAGGCTTCCGGAGCATCCCAACGTGGCGCTGGCGATCGGTGCGGGACATGCGTTCAAGTTTGCCTCGCTGATCGGTCGCATTCTCGCCGAGCTGGCGATTGACGGTATTACCCCGAGCGACATCTCGGCGTTTTCGATCGACCGGCCCATTCTAAAAATGGAAGCACCGCCGAAGACATATATGGTTTGATGCTACACCGCAGTCTCGGCCTTGCCGACGTCACGCTTTTTTTCGTGATCACGGGATCGAATCTGCAATGGGTTGCATCGGCGGCCGCGGCCGGGCCGTCGTCGCTGATCGTGTGGATCATCGGCGTGTTCGCGATGTTCGTTCCGCTTGCAATCGCAGTCGTCTACTTGACGACCCACCATCCCGACGAAGGCGGCCTATACGTCTGGGCAAAGCGCGCTTTTGGACCGCTCGCCGGATTCATCACGGGCTGGACCTACTGGACGAGCAATCTGCCGTATCTCCCCGCCTTGCTCTATTTTGCGGCCGGCAATGCGCTGCTCTTCAATTCAAAGCTCGCCGCGGCCATGGGGAGTACGCCGGCCTACTTCATTGCATTTTCGCTCGGCGGGTTGCTGCTCGGCACCGTACTGAACGTCTACGGTCTCGAGGTCGGCAAGTGGCTGAACAACATCGGCGCCGTCAGCCGCTGGGCGGTGACGCTGGTGCTGATCGCGCTCGGCATCGCTTTCTGGCACCGGTTCGGTGCGACGACCGCGATCAATGCCACCACGATTCAGCCGGCGACGCATCTGAAAGATCTCATCTTTTGGTCGGTGATCGCGTTCGCATGGACGGGGCCGGAAGCGGCGTCGTTCATGGCGGGCGAAATAAAGCGGCCGCGCCGCACGATTCCGTTTGCGTTCGCGCTCTCCGCGCCCGTCACCGCGACCATCTACATTCTCGGCACCGCCAGCGTGCTGGCAATCGTTCAAGCGAATAGCGTCGACCCGAGCTCAGGCGTGATGCAAGCGATTTCCGCCGCGTCGGCACGCTTTGGATGGTGGATGCTCGCGCCGGTTGCGGCGCTCTTGGTGGCCGCGAGTTGCCTTGGCAGCTGCGGCGCGTGGCTCGGCGCAATTGCCCGCATTCCATTCGTGGCCGGCATCGACAACTATCTTCCTAAAGCCTTCGGCTACGCGCATCCGCGCTTTGGTTCGCCCGTCGTGGCACTCGTCACGCAAGCGGTGATTGCGGCAATCTTCGTTTTGCTCGGGCAGGGCGGCATGTCGGTGCGAGCGGCGTACGCGGTGCTGGTCAGCACGACGGTGCTCATCACGATGCTGCCATTTCTCTATGTGTTTGCGGCCGCGATCAAACTCGGCGCAGAGCCCGTCGACGGCGAGATGATCCGCATTCCGGGTGGACGATGGACGGTCGTTCTCGCATCGATCGTCGGCATTGTGACGACGTGCGCCGCGATGGTTCTGGCGGTCGTACCGGCAAGCGACGAACCCAATAAGGTGCTCGCCGTGGCGAAAGTGTTGCTGCTGACCGCGCTGATGATCGGAAGCGGACTGTTCGTATATTGGCTGGGGGTGAGGCGTGCTCGAATCGCCGCTTAATCTGGAAGCACTTCGTGCCGCACCGAGCCGCGTCGCGTTCGCGACGCCGTCCGCCTCGCTCGTCGATCTCGGCGACGGCGTGTTATGTCTCGAGTTTCATTCGAAAGGCAACACGCTCGATGCCGGAACGCTCGAAACGCTCGAAGCCGCGTACGAAATCGTGCCGCGTTCCTTCAAGGGTTTGGTCGTCGGCAATCAAGGTGCGAACTTTTCTTTCGGCGCGAATCTTCACTGGATTTTAGCGATGCTGGCGGAGTTCGAAAACGACCATGCGGCGTTCGCAGCATCCGGCAAGCGCGTGCAGCGGGCCATCACCGGAGTGCGCGCCGCACCGTTTCCCGTGGTGGCGGCACCGTTCGGCTTAACGATCGGGGGCGCGCTCGAGCTCAGCATGTATTGCGACGCGGTGCAAGCGTACGCGGATTTGCGCGCCGGTTTACCGGAAGCGGCGATCGGGATTCTGCCGGACCTCGGCGGCACGAGCGAGCTGTACGCGCGCTGCATCGACGCGGCCGGCCCTGGGAACGAAGCTGCCGCGTTGCGTCAGGCTTTCGAGACGCTGGTTTTCTTGAAGCGCAGCAAGCACGCGGAAGACGCGCGCGAGCTGCGCTTTCTCCGCGCGCACGACCGCATCAGCAAAGATAAGAGCCTTTTGCTTAACGACGCGAAACGCCGCGTGTTGGAGCTGCACGCAGGTGGGTACGCGCCACCGCCGCCGCGCGAGGCCATACCGGTACTCGGCGAAGCCGGCTTTGCGGAGATCGTCCGAAATGTCGAAAAGGCACAATCCGCCGGTATGGCCAGCGAGCACGATGGCACGGTCGCGCGCGCGATTGCGCGCGTCATGACCGGCGACGGCGGACCCCCTCGGAACGTGGCGCATCAAGAGCTGCTCGACTTGGAGACGCACTATTTCGGGACGCTCGTTTGGGAGCCCAAGACGCGCGCGCGGATGGCGCACATGCTCGAAACGGGGGAGCCGCTCCGAAACTAGAAGAGAGCGGCCGGAGGTATGGTCCATGGTCCAGCAGCTACGTATTGCGCTGGTCGTGCTGTTTTTGGGAGCGAGCGCGATCGTCGGATGGAATCTCATGGAGCAAATCGGGAGAATCCATTCGAGCAACGTTCCGGGCGTCGACCCAAGCAATCCGCTGGCCGAATTCGGGATCGAAAGCGCCGAGCACCAGGCGTACGTCGCTGCGAAGGTCCACACCGTGCAAATCGAAGCCGCCGAGATGGAAACCGGCATCCTCACCGTCGCGATCGTGCTTTGGATCCTCACCCCGGTGATTGCAACGCGCATCGAAAAAGCGTAGCGCCCTTCGAGGCTCGCGCTTCGCGCTCGCATGCTTCGACAAGCTCAGCACAGGCTCTCAGGGTGACACGGAGTTCTTACGCTTCTCGCGCCCGGACGGTCAACGATTCGAGAAGCGACTCGATCCTGCCGAGTGCGGTGACGATCGACGAATCCGTTTTCGTGCCCAGCACGTCGAGCGCAGAGCCGACGCCTTGGGCGAATTGCGCGAGCGCTTCCACTTCGTCCGGCGCGTACGCTTCACCGCCGGCGCGTTCTCCAAGCACCACAACGCCGAGCAAGCGCCCCCGCGCGAGCATCGGCAGCAGGAGCGCCCCTTGCAGCTCGGTGTCGCAACGATGCGGATCGAGCGGTTTGTGCCACGTTTTGAGCGCCAAGATCGCGCCGTCGTTCTCGCTCACGTCCGCCTTCGCGGCCTCTCCGAACGAGCGCTGCGTGCTGTAGCGTCCGTCTCCATCGAAGAGCAGCGCGGCACTTCTTGCGTCGGTGTGCAAGCGCACCTTCTCGAGCGCCTGATCGAGCAGCACCTCGGGATCGGTAACGTACGCGGCTTCTTTCGAATATTCTCGCAACGCCCGTTCGTCATCACGCCGCTTGCGGAAAAAGACCGCATCGACGAACGCATCCACGCGCTTCTGAATGTACGAAATCGAAACGCCGAGCACGAGCGCGAGCGTGGCATTCGCAAAGACGCCGGTCGCGTGGCTGACGCCGGCGAGCACCGTGCCGAGCAGCCATTCGAGCAACGCAAAGGACGCGACGACGATCGCCGACACGATCGCGAACACGAGCGTACGGCTCAGCACGAATTCGAAATCCAGCACGCGCTGCTTCAGCAGCGCGTACGTCACCAAGAGCGCGCCGAGCAATAAGATGAGGCCTCCGATTCCGTTGACGAAGACCGCCGCAAACCACGAGGTGGTGAGTCCAAACCAGATAACCTCGGCTACGATCGTGGCGCTGAGGGTTGCAATCGGCAACGGCAAGAGGAGCCAGCCGATCCTGGGTCGCTGCGTCGGTGGACTCGTCGCAACGGCCGCGACGGCGGCAGCCGCCACGAGTGCCAATAGGACGACGTCGACCATGCTGGCAATGCCGTTATTCCGAAACTGGTACGGAAGTGGATCGATGCGAAGGGTGAGCATGCCGAAAGGCAACGCGAAGGCCGTGAGAAGCGCAACAGGAATTGCGACATAGGCTGCGACCTCAATCGCGCTGCGAAGCGGCGTGCGAACGCCATGCGCGGCGCAGAGGCGCAGCAATAACCATGCTGCGACGACGATGCAGATCCGCGACACGAGGTCGCGCGCTACCGTAAAGTCCGCGTTTGGGGTCGCGCTGAAGGTCGCGTCGAGCGCGCGCGACGACACGCACACGAGAACGAGCGCGAGGAGCCGCGCGTCGGCACGCCACCATCGCCGCGCCGCGACAAGTGCGGCGCACGCCGCAAGCCACACAAATGCCAATCCCCACGAAAGCAGGTTCGGTAGCTTCCACCAGATTGCGCCTTGCCACACCGAGCTTGCAACCAACGTCCGCTGCAATGTTGCGCTTCCACGGTGGATCGTGAACGCCGTCGGCCGGCCGCCAACCGGCTGATCGACCGCGGCGATTCGGGCTTCGAGCGACTGCTCGCGCAAATCGATGCGGTCGCCGATTTGAAAGCCGGCGCGTGCAGCGGCCCCGCCGGGAACCACTCCCGCGACGACCATCGTAAACGGCGCTCCCGGGACGAGATTGTCGTCCCAAAATCCATACCACGGCGTCGCAAAGAATCCGACGTTATCGAAGAGCGCCAGAATCGTAACGATCAGCGCGATTGCACAGATCGTCCACAAGGGCCATTTCCAGCGCGCGTCGCGCGCCGCAACGGTCACGTCGGGCATCGAGACGCCCTTCGAGGCGCGCTGCGCGCGCTCCGTTCGACAAGCTCACGGCAAGCCCTCAGGGTGACACCGGGCTTATGCGACTTCGAAGAGGCCCGCCGCGCCCATTCCGCCGCCGATGCACATCGTCACCACGACGTGCCTGGCGTTGCGCTTCTTCCCTTCGATCAACGCGTGCATCACCATGCGCGTGCCGCTGACGCCGTATGGATGGCCGATCGAAATCGCCCCACCGTTCACGTTGAACTTCTCGTTCGGGATTCCGAGCGTGTCGCGGCAGTAGACGGTTTGCACCGCGAAGGCTTCGTTCAGTTCCCACAAATCGATGTCGTCGATCTTCAAATTGTGGCGCTTGAGCAGTTCCGGAACGGCGAACACCGGCCCGATGCCCATCTCGCCCGGCTCGCACCCAACCACAACCATGCCGCGGTAAAAACCGAGCGGCTGCAGTCCACGCTTTTCGGCTAACTTGGATTCCATTACCACGACCGCCGCACCGCCGTCGGAAAGCTGTGATGAATTACCGGCGGTGATCGTCGAGTCTTTGTCGACCACGCCTTTGAGCTTCGCCAACCCTTCGAGCGTCGTGTCGGGACGATTCCCTTCGTCCTGCAGGAGCGTCACGCGCTCTTCGCTCACCGTGCCGTGCTCTTTGTCTTCAAGATACTTCCACGAGGGCATCGGCACGATTTCTCGATCGAACGCGCCTGTGGCTTGCGCGGCAGCCGTCCGTTGCTGACTTTGCAACGCGTACTCGTCTTGCCGCTCGCGCGACACTTTATACTTTTTCGCCACGAAATCGGCGGTCTGCAGCATCGGTTCGTACAGATCCGGCTCGTGACGCAGCAGCCACTCCTCCGCCATACCGTTCGTATTGAGCACGTTCTGCACCATGCTGATCGATTCGACACCGCCCGCAACCATGACGTCGGCGCCGTCGACGATCACGCGACCGGCCGCAATCGACACGGCTTGCAAGCCCGACGCGCAAAATCGATTCACGGTTTGACCGGCGACCCGCACCGGAAGGCCGGCGCGCATTGCGGCCGTGCGTCCGACGTTGTTCCCGGTCGCGCCCTCCGGTAAGCCGCAGCCGACGATCACGTCTTCGATCTCTTCGGGTTCGACGCGCGCGCGTTCGATGGCGTGCTTGATCGCGTGCCCCGCCATTGTCGCCCCCGGCGTTTGGTTGAACGCGCCGCGAAACGCTTTGCCGATCGGCGTCCGCGCCGCCGAGACGATTGCCGCTTCACGCATGAACGAGCTCCTTGGAAGTGTAGGCCGCGAACGTCCCGCCGCTTTGTGCGATTTCAGCCAGCAGCGGTGCGGGTCGCCACTGATCCCCGAATTCCTTTTGAAAGCGCAGAACGTCGTCATAGACACTTTTCACGCCGACCTCGTCGGCGTACCACATCGGGCCGCCGTGATGCGGCGGAAAACCGTAGCCGTAGACGTACACGATGTCGATATCACCGGGCCGCAAGGCCACGCCGCGCGCCAGCAAATCGGCGCCGACGTTGACCAGCGCGTATACAAGCCGCTTACGAATCTCATCGTCGCCGGCCTCGCGCGGCGCGATTCCCGCAGCCGCCGCTTCTTCCGCGAGAATCTTCTCCGCTTCTTCGTCGCGAATGGGTTCGCGGTTCCCCTTCTCGTAGCGGTAAAAGCCTTTGCCGCTCTTCTGACCGATGCGCTTTTCGCGATACATGCGATCGACGATGTTCGAGCGGCCCTTCATTTCGGTCTTGGCTTGCTGAATGTGCCAAAACACGTCGAGCCCCGAGAGATCGAACATCGCAAACGGCCCCATCGCGAAACCGAAGTCTTTCATGACCGCGTCGATCCGATACGGCGGCACGCCTTCTTCGGCGAGCGCCATCGCTTCCCGCGAATAGTCGAACAGCATCCGATTCCCGATGAACCCGAACTCGTTGCCCGAAACCACGCCCTTCTTGCGGAGCGTCTTGCCGAGCGCGATTGCCGTAGCCAGCGTCTGCGGTGAGGTGCGCTTGCCGCGCACGATTTCGAGCAGTTGCATGATGTTCGCCGGCGCGAAAAAGTGCAAACCGAGAAATTGCTCAGGGCGCTGCGTGACCGCCGCCATTTCGTCGACGTCGAGGGTCGACGTATTGGTCGCTAAGATGGCCGACGGCTTGACGATGCCGTCCAATTTCTTGAAGACGCCTTTCTTGACGTCCATGTTTTCGAAGACCGCTTCGATCACGACGTCACAATCCGCCAGCTCCGCGTAGTCGTCGGTATAGACCACCGATTGGCCGCGCTTCCAAGCCTCTTCTTGCGTCATGCGGCCCTTTTGCACTTGGTTCATGTACATGCCGAAGACCATCTGCTTCCCGCGTTCGGTCGCTTCGTCCGACGGCTCGACGACCGTCACCGGAATTCCGGCGTTCGCAAAGGTAATGGCAATGCCGGTTCCCATCAAACCTCCGCCGACGACGCCGGCGCGTTCGATCTTCATCGGCTCGGCGGCCGGCAAGCCCGGAATCTTTCCGAGCTCGCGCTCGGCGAAGAAGACGTGCCGCAGGGCAGCCGACGGCGCGCTGCGCACCAGTTCGTCGAACAAACGCGCTTCACGCGCGATGCCGCGGCCGAACGGCAACTCGACGGCCGCTTCAACCGCATCGATCAGCTTGTGCGCGGCGAATCCACCATTGTCTTCGGGCGGTACCATTTTATGCGCTTGCGCCGCCACGAACGGCAGTGCGTTCGCAGTCAAACCCGGGATACCCAATTCGGCTTGCCGCTGCGAGAGGCGGCGCTTGGGCTCTTTCTCCAGCGCGCGGCACGCGAGCCCAAAGGCCGCATCGACCACATTGCCCTCGACCACCTCGTCGAGCACGCCGCGTTTTTTCGCCTCGTCCGCGGCGACGCTTTCGCCCTTGAGCATCATCTGCATTGCGGCTTGTGCGCCGATCAGGCGCGGCAAGCGTTGCGTCCCACCTGCACCCGGCAAGAGCCCGAGCTTGATCTCCGGCAAGCCTACTTTCGAGCGCGTGGTGGCGATCCGATAATCGCACGCCAGCGAAAGCTCGAGGCCGCCGCCGAGCGCGTTTCCATCGATGGCGGCCACGTACGTCTTTTTTCCGCGCTCGATGGCAGCGATGACGTCGCGAATGGTTTTGGTCTCGGGCGTCGGTTCGGTCGCGAAGTCGTTGACGTCGGCCCCGCCGCTGAAGATTCCATTTGCGCCGCTGAAAATGACCGCTCTTACGTTCGCGTCGTCTTCCGCCGCGCGCACGAGTGGTAAAAGCTCCGCCGAAAGCGCGAACGAGAGCGCGTTGACGGGCGGATTGTCGAGGGTTAGAATGCGGATCCCGTCGCGATCCGCCGTTACGATCTGCGACATCGCTATGCGGTGACCGCCGTTTTCCGATCCAAATCGAATTGAGCTTCCGGAAGGGTCATCACGTCGCCGGATCCCTCTTTGATTTGCTGCGCGTACCACGCCGCTTGCGTCAGAACGTGCGATGCGTAGAATTTCGCAGTCGTGATTTTCGCGCGGTAGAAGTCGTCGCTTTCTCCGCCGGCAAGTTTCTTGGCCGCACGGTCCGCCCCGCGGAAAAGCTGCCATGCCCCGGCCGTCACGCCCCACAGTTTGAGATAGGGCACCGAACACGCGAAGGCTTTCCTCAAGTCACCCATCGCGCTCATGCCGATCCATTGTGAAACGTCGGCCAGCACGTCGATGTGGCGATCCAGCGTCGCACCGAGCGCCTTCACGTCCGAATCTTCGGAGGATTCCAGCTCTTTTGCAAACTTCTTCATCTGCTTGACGACCGCCGTCGCGGTCGCACCCATGTCGCGGATCAACTTCCGACCCACGAGATCCAGCGCTTGAATTCCCGTCGTTCCTTCGTAAATCGTCGTGATGCGCACGTCGCGATATTGCTGTGCGATGCCGGTTTCCTCGATGTAGCCCATGCCGCCGAAGACTTGCAGCGCCGTGGAGCAGACCTCTTGGGACGTCTCGGTGCACCACGCTTTGACCACCGGAATCATCAGCTCGACGAACGCCTTATGTTTCTTGCGCTCCGACTCTTCGGGATGCTTGTGTGCATAATCGAGCGATGCCGCCGTCACGTAGGAAAGCGCGCGCATCGCTTCGATTTGCGCTTTGCAGGTCATCAGCATGCGACGCACGTCGGGGTGCTCGATGATCCGCACTGCTTGTGGATTGCGCGAGGCGGCGTCGCGGCTCTGCACGCGTTCCTTCGCGTACTCGAGTGCGCTCTGATACGCGCGGTCGGCGATCGCCAACGCCTGAACGCCGACGCTAAACCGGGCCGCATTCATCATGATGAACATGTACTCGAGACCGCGATTCGGCTCGCCCACCAAATATCCGACCGCACCCTTCCCGCTTTCACCGTAGTTGAGCGTGCAGGTCGGGTTTCCGTTGATGCCCATCTTGTGCTCGATGCCGACGCACTTTACGTCGTTGTGTTCTCCGAGCGAACCGTCGGAGTTCACCAGCACCTTCGGGACGATGAACATCGAAATGCCTTTGGTTCCTTCCGGAGCGTCCGGCAAGCGCGCCAAAACCAAATGGATGATGTTCGGCGCCAGATCGTGCTCGCCGAAGGTGATGAAAATTTTCTGCCCTGTGATGCGGTAATGGTCGCCCTCCGGCACCGCCTTCGTCTTCACGGCTGCCAAATCGGAGCCGGCCTGCGGTTCGGTCAGGCACATCGTCCCGGTCCACTCGCCGGAAACGAGTTTGGGAATGTAGCGCTTCTTTTGCTCGTCGGAGCCGCACAACTCGATCGCTTCGATCGCGCCTTGATTGAGCAGCGGACCGTTCGCAAATCCGACGTTTGCCGCGTTCCACATCTCGAGCGTGGGACCGAGCAACAGCTGCGGTAACCCTTGACCACCGTATTCGTCCGGCACGGGCAAGCCGATCCAGCCGGCTTTCGCGAACTGTGCGTACGCGTCTTTGAAGCCTCTCGGCGTGGTCACCTCGCCGTCGCGCCACGAGCAGCCCTCTTTGTCGGCGGTGCGATTGAGCGGATCCAGCACTTCCGTTGCAAACGTCGAGGCTTCTTCCAAAATCGCATCCGCAACGTCGGCCGCTTCGCCGTAACCGGGAAGTTTTGCGATCTCCTCGATGTCCGCAAGTTCGCGCAATACGAATTGCATGTCGCGTAGTGGAGCGTGATAGGTGCTCATCTTCGGCTTCTTTCCGCCTTACGAGGCATAGAGTTCGGTGCGCAAACGGTCAATCGACGCAGCCAGCAGATCGAGGTACGGCAGCATGTTGTTCTTGATGCGACGGAGCCGCTCGCGGCCTTCTTCCGTTATATGATAATACCGCCGGGAGCGCTTGGTCGGATGCTGCCACTCGCCGCGAATGAAGCCGCGCTCTTCCAGCCGGCGCAGCAGCGGATAGATGGTGTTGGTGTTCACCGCGAGCAGGTCGCGGCAGAGCGCTTCGATGCGCTGCATCAACCCAAGTCCATGATCGGGCTGCTCGTCGATCAGGTGCAGCAACAGCGCCGGAAAGACGGTCTTGCTTTTGACCGGTCCTCGGAGGACCTCACCCGGCCCCGGTTTCATGGCATTCATGATAATTTTAATATTGATATTTTTAATAACGGAAGTCAAGGGGGCTCGGGCCGATACTTAAAGGGTGAAGAGGCTCGCTTTCATGCTCGGCCTGCTTTGTGCGGGGCTTGCCGCCCCCTCGGCCGCCGTGGCAGCCCCTGCTCCCCTGGCCGCCGCGCCGGCGGTGGGGGG
>JAFAIW010000175.1 GCA_019236495.1 Vulcanimicrobiota bacterium
AACGCCGCCAATGAGATTCTAGCCGACTACAAAATCACGCCGCGGAGCGCGGTCGCGTCGTAGCGTAGATCAACGCGGTTCCCGCCACCAGATAGCCGACGAACCAATACACGAACCAATTCGACGGCGGCGGCGGCACGGGATAAAACAACGTCGCGAGCGGCACGAGTAGCAGAACAACCGCCACGGCCGAAATCACAACGTCGCGCTTGCGCAATTCGCCGATGCGCTTCAAATAGAGCGGCGCAGCGACCGCGATCATGCCGTAGATCACGATGAAGCCGAACGAGCTGAGCGTTCCGCCGTAGCCGAAAATGTCGATCGGCCGCACGTGCAAACCAAGCGCCCCGAAGGTGAGCGCGAGCATCGCGCCGGCCGAGATCAGGAGTGCCGTCACCGGCGTGCCGTACCGTGGGCTCACGAATGCCAAGCGTTTGGGCAGCAGGCCGCGCGACGCCATCGCCATCATGATGCGCGCCGCCGTATTGACGCACGCCAGCGCCACCGAAAACGCGCTGAAGATCGCTCCGATGGTGATGAGCACGCGCAAGAATCCGACGTGCAACAGGTCGGAAAGCGTCCCGAGCGGCGCGTCGAGCTTGTCGAGCGTGGTTTTCGAATCGTGCAGCCCGACGACTTCCGAATACGTGGCGAGAACGAAGAAGAGCGTCGCAATGACCACCGACCAAATGACGGCTCTCGGAATGATGATCAGCGGCTGATGCGCTTCCTCACCGAACGCGGTGGCACTTTCGAAACCAACGAGTCCGAAGATCGCGAGTCCGATGCCGATGCCGAGCGTCGAGAACGGCACACTCGACACGGTAAATTGGGTGGGATCGATCAGCGGGTGTTTCGTGAACACGATGAAGATCAACGTGAGGATCACGAGCACGGACGCCGATTCGAAAACGAGCATCACGATGGTGGAAAGCGCGATGTCGCGATAGGAGAGGTACCAGCAGATAGCCGCGATCGACGGAATCGTAAGCCACACCGGAATCGGGTGGCCGAAGAACGCGCCGAATTGTTGTCCGAAAAGCCCCAGCGCTCCGAAAACTGCCGCGCCGACGAAAACGTAGGCCCAAATCAGCGACCACCCGCCGACCGCCCCACCGAACCAACCGAGGTTGTCGGCCGCGTAGTTGTACATCGAGCCGGTGGCGCTTTCGCGGCGCGTGAATTGATTCAAATTCAGCGCCACGAAGATCAGCATCAAGCCCGCGAACGCGTACGCGAACCACGTCGCATTGCCGGCATATGCGTAGATGACGGGAGCGATCAGCACCGGCGTCATCGTCAGGCCGATCAACGCGATCGACGCCGCCAGCACTTCGGCAAAAGAAAGCGTTCCGGAGCGTAAGGATCCGTTCTTCATCATAGGACGCATAAGCGGCAGTTCCGAAATATTCCTGTGTCATCCGACCGTGTCACCCTGAAATGCGAGCGCGACGCGCGAGCCTCGAAGGGTCGAAGGGGGAGCGTTGCATGGATGCATCGGATCTCGGCCTCGTCGTCGGCGCACAAGTCAGCACCAGCTATTTCTCGTCCACCTGGGTGGTGGGTGGAATCGGCGGCGGCAAGGTGATTATCACCACGAGCGACGCACGGACGGTCGTGGGCGGCCCCGAAGGCCCGGTCGAAGACATCATCGGCTTTCGCGTGCGTATCGTTCCGGGAAGCGGCTATCCCCCGATTTCGGGGTCCGTTCCGAGCCTCGTGCCGCCGCTCAATGCGCCCGCCGGCGGCGATCACTCCTCGTTCAACGTCTACGCCTAGCGATTCTCACGCGGTCTCAAGCATAATCACCGCCGCCGCGTGGTACAAAGAGTCCATGAACTACCGCAGTCTCGGCCTGCTGGCTCTGGCGGGCATTGCCGCGTTCACCGCCTGCAGCGGCAGCAGCACGAACAACTCGACCACGACGCCGGCCTGCAACCCCGGTACGAACGTGGCCATGATCTATCCGATCCCCGGAGCAACCGGCGTGCCCGACGCCCTCGGTTACGTCGTCTTGGACGTCAGTGGAAGTACGGGGCTCGGCACCAACTGGAATCTCTTTCTCGCGCCCACGAATTCATCTACCGTCGTCTCGACCAGCGGGCTTTCCGTGACCGCACCTTCGCCGGCACCGACCCCGTCCTCGGCTCCGGGATACAGCCCCGGCACCGTTGAGTTCGCCGCAACCTCGGCATTGGCGCCGGCGACCACGTATCAAGTCTTCATCAACGATCTCAGCAGCACGTGCACCGCGACGCCCGTGCAGAACGCCACGTTCACCACGCAATAGCAGAGCCGGAAGGTAACGACGCGCGTGTCAGCGGATGGCACGCGCATGAACGCTCCGCAGAGCGGTATCTTTGCGCTGGGTGATTCCGCGCATGTTTTTCTGGAATTGCGCAGCGCTGCGGGGGTTTCGCCGCGCGCACTCACCGGCGCGATTGCAAATCTTCACGAACCGCGCACGACCGTCGGCGGCGTCAATCTCGTCGTCGGCTTCCGGCCCTCGCTGTGGCGCGAAATCGCACCCGCCGACACGCCCGCCGACGCGGCCGATTTCGACCGCCCGCTGCGCGGACCCGACGGATTTGAAATGCCGGCGACGCAGGCCGATATTTGGCTGTGGTTCGCGGGCGCATCGAAAGACATCATCTGGGATAGCGCGCGCGGCGCGCTCGCGCTCTTGCG
This sequence comes from Vulcanimicrobiota bacterium, assembly GCA_019236495.1. Lineage (GTDB taxonomy): Bacteria > Vulcanimicrobiota > Vulcanimicrobiia > Vulcanimicrobiales > Vulcanimicrobiaceae > JAFAIW01. The sequence continues at coordinate 2,689 of JAFAIW010000175.1, forward strand.
CGATACCGCCGCGGTCGTTCGCGAACTCGACGGCTGGTCGTATCGCCACAGCCGCGATCTCACCGGGTTCGAAGACGGCACCGAAAATCCGAGCTTGATGGAAGCGCCCGAAATATCGCTCGTTCCGGACGGAGAGCCCGGGGCGGGCGCGAGCGTGCTCCTCTTTCAGAAGTGGCGCCACGCCGCAACCTGGGAAACGCTCCCGCTCGCGCATCAAGAGGCGGCGATCGGCCGCACCAAAGCCGACAGCATCGAATTCCCGGATGACCGGATGCCGGCGAGCGCTCACGTTGCGCGTTCGAAAGATATCGTCGACGGCCAGGAACGTAAAATCTTCCGGCGCAACGTTCCGTACGGCGGCGTGATGGAGTTCGGAACCGTCTTCATCGGCTTTAGCGCACAGCAATCGCGTTTGCAACGCATGCTCTTGCGCATGGCCGGCATCGAAGACGGCATTCGCGACGAACTCACGCGCTTTACCGCGCCGCTGACCGGCGCGTATTACGTCGTCCCATCCATCCCAGCGCTCGCGCGCTTTTCCACCGATACTTCCACTCCCACCGCTGGAGGATCCTAAATGAAACCGAAGATCACCGGTACGACGATGCCGGTTCTGGAAATCGAACTCGAACGCGGCGACACGATCGTTGCGGAACCCGGTGAATTTTCGTGGATGAGCGACAGCGTGCAGCTCAAGACCACGCCGATGACCGCCGGCGCGAAAGGTTTGCTCGGCATTTTGGGGCGCGCCGTCTCGGGCGGCGGGATTTTCATGACGGAATACACCGCGCCGTCCGCCACCGGGTTGGTTGCGTTTGCAGCCAAGCTCCCGGGAGCGATCGTGCAAGTCGACGTGCAGCCCGGTCACGGATACTTGATCCATCGCCACGGCTTCTTGTGCGCAACGCAAGGCCTCGAACTCTCGATCGGATTTCAGAAGTCGCTCGGGGCCGGAATCTTCGGCGGCGACGGCTTCGTGATGCAGCGGCTCGCCGGAACGTGCAGCGCGTGGGTGGAACTCGGCGGCGAGATCGTGACGTACGATTTGCAGCCCGGGCAAGTGCTCAGCGTGCATCCCGGCCACGTGGGGATGTTTCAGGAAAGCGTCAACTTCGACATCACCTTCATGCGCGGCGTCGCCAATGCGATCTTCGGCGGCGACGGACTGTTCATTGCGCGGCTTACGGGACCGGGAAAAGTGTGGCTGCAAACGCTGACCGTTCCGGGGCTCGCGCATGCGATGCAACCATACCTGCATAAGGAAGCGGCCGCCCAAACGGCGCAAGCGGGCGTGGTCGGCGGCATTGCGGGCTCGGTCATGCGCGACATCTTCGGCGGCAGCTAACCGCGTGTGTCACCCTGACCCTTCGAGGCTCGCGCTGCGCGCTCGCACCCTTCGAGGCGCGCCTGCGGCGCGCACCTCAGGATGACATGCCTCAGGGTGACACAACGGCGTGTCGCCGCGCTCGAACGCGGTGCGGTACCATGCCGAGGCGGCGAGCAACTGCGCATGCGGGCCGTGCATCGTGACGCGCCCGCTCTCGAGGAGCAGCACGTCGTCGAAATCCGCAATCGCCGGAAGGCGGTGCGTAATGACGATGAGCGTCTTGTCGCGCATGCGCTTGCGAAGGTGCGCGAGAATGCGGCCTTCGAGTTCCATGTCGACTCCGCTCAGCGCTTCGTCGAGAACGAGAATCCGCGGTCCCTGGAGCACCGCACGCGCCAGACAAATGCGCTGACGCTCGCCGCCGGAGAGGCGAAAGCCGCGCTGACCGAGGCGCGTGTCAAGTCCGTCCGGAAGCGAATCGACGACCTCCCGCAATCCGCACAGCTCGATCGCATCGTCGATCGCTTGCGGCGTCGCCTCCGGAGCGGCGAACGTGAGATTCTGCCGCAAGGTCGTGTCAAGCACCAGCGGATCTTGCGCCACGATGACGACGTTCGCACGCAGCGCATCGAGCGAGATATCCGCGATTCGAACCGTCCCGATCGAAAGCTCGCCTTCGGACGGATCGATGAAGCGCGTCAGAAGCATGGCGAGCGTCGACTTTCCCGCGCCGCTCGGGCCGGCCAGCGCCACGTGCGCTCCCGCCGCGATGGTGAAATCGACCCCGCGTACCACGACGCTCTCGCCGCGAGAAACGCTCACCCCACGGGCGACGATCGCACCGGCCGAGAAGGCCTGCGCGCCGCCGCGTTCGCGCGGGAGGATGAAGATTTCGAGCAAGCGCGTCGCCGTGACGCGCGCGATCGCGTACCAGTTGGGCGCATTCGACAGCACGCTCGCCGGTGCACCCAGTCGCCCTTGCAGAATCAAAAACGTGACGATCGTTCCGGCCGTCATGGCGTGCTGTACCACCAGCCACGCGCCGAACACCAGCACCGCCGCCGGACCAAGCGTTCCGGCAATCGTATTTGCAAAGCTGACCGCTGCCGTCAAACGATCTTGCGCGAGGCCGTACCGCCGCACGTCTTCGCCCGCCGCACGCAAACGTCTCAAATCGTGCGCTGCGGCCACGGGATGGCGCAGCAACATGAGGGCGGAGAGCGACGCGGATTCCGCAATGTGACCGGACATCGCGTCCTTGGCCGCGGCCTGCGCGCGCGAGGTTGCATGCATGCGCCGCATGCTTACGATGCCGGGCACGAACGCCAATGCCGTCACGGCGAGCGCCACTGCCGTCATGCGCGCATCGAGCACGAACATCGCCACGACCGTTGCGCCCACCGCGAACGTGCTTTGCAATAGCGGTCCCCACCAGTACTGCATTTGATTGGCCAAGTGCTCGACGTCGCTCACGATACGATTCGTGACTTCACCGAACGTCAGCTGCGACGTCGCCTCGATCTGCGCGTGCTGCAAGGTCTCCATCATTGCGATGCGGGCGGTGAACGCGAATCGCTCGCGCGTGACCGAAAACGCGTAGTTCAGCGCGAGGCTGGCCGCACCCAAGACAATCGTAACCGCGCCGAACCACACCGCCAAGCGCGCCACGTGCTGCAACGCATCCGGCCGGTAAAGCGCATCGAACAACCGCCCCGTCAAGATCGCCGGCACGACGGCGGCCGCCGCTTGTAACACGAAGCCGCCGCCCAAGGCGACGAGCCGCCACGCGGAGATGCCGCCTGCCCGCAGAATCGCGACGATCGATTGCATCGCCGGGCTGTTCGGCCGTGCCGCATCTCAGCGCCTGCTCAGGTGGCCCGTCTACGCTCGGCGCATGAAAACCGCCATTATGGCGCTGGCGCTCGCGGCGTTTATCTCGCCGCTTGCCGTTCTAGCGCAAACCTCACCCGACAGCAACGGGCCTCCGCCCGAAATGCGCGCAAAGATGGAGCAAATGCGCACCGACGCGCACACGTCCGCTTACGCGCAACTCAGCGCCGATCATCGCACGAAAGTGCAAGCGATCGTCGATCAATTCAACGCCGGAAAGCTCGATCACAAAACCGCCTCGCAACAAATCGACGCGGTGCTCTCACCGGCTGAAAACGCGAATCTGTTGAAGCAAGCGCAAAGCTTTCACGATTCAATGCGCTCGATGATGGGCGGGCCGCCGCCCGGAGCGCCGGGACCGCCGGGCGCGCCGCAAAACGGACCTCCGCCGCAGGGCGGACAGGCGATGGGCGAACATCATCACCACGCGCCCGACGCGGGGCGCTTCTTGCTGATGGTCTCTGCATCGCCGGACAAATTGTATGAAGGACGACCACCGAAATAACCCTTCGAGGCTCGCGCTTCGCGCTCGCACCTCAGGATGACACGTGCGCACCTCAGGATGACACCTGGTGCGTTAGCGCTTCACCGTGTCACCCTGAGCCTGTCGAAAGGTGGCCTTGAGATCCTTGACGATTGCGTTGGCGGCTCTCTTACCGGGGAAGCCGCTAACGCAACCGCCGGGATGCGCGCCCGATCCGCAAAGATACAATCCATCGATCGAGGACCGCGTCGGGAAGCGGTCCTCATAAATTTGTCCCGGCAGCAATTCGCCGTGGAAAATGTGGCCGCCGACGAGCCCGAAGCGCGCTTCGAGATCGGCCGGCGTGAAGATTTGACGCGCTTCGATCGCGCCGGGTAGATTCGGCGCAAATTCCGCGAGCAAGGCCACCATCCGGTCCGCCTCGCGCTCACCGTCCTCTTTCGTCCAAGTCCGGCAAACGTCGTAAGGATAGTATTGCGCGAAGATCGAGAGGATGTGCTTGCCGGGCGGTACGAGCGTCGGATCCGTGGGCGTTTGCAAGAAGCATTCGAGCATCGGCTCGCGCGATACGCTGCCGCTCTTCGTATCTTCGTACGCTTGCTGGATGTAATCCATCGACGGCGCGACGTGAATGGTCGCGCGGTGGTGGCTGCGCGGCGTCGTGCCGGGACGTGCGGTGAAATCCGGAAGTTCGCCGATTGCGAGATTCACCTTCATCGACGGTCCGATCGTTCGCCACGATTTCAGCCGCGCACGCGTCGCGTCGTCGAGCAGTTCCGTTCCAACTAGGTCCGCATACGTCGTTTGCGGGTGGGCGTTCGAGGCGACGACTTTCGCGCGAATCGTACGTCCGTCGCGCAACACGACGCCCGCTACGCGTCCATCGCGCACCGTGATCTTTTCGACGGGCGCATCCGCGAAGAGATGGGCGCCGTACGATTGCGCTGCCGACGCAAGTGCTTTCGAAATCGAACCCATTCCACCGCGCACGTAGCCCCACGCACCTTGCACGCCGAGCGCGCGTCCCGCGAAGTGGTGCGCCAGCACGTACATCGTGCCGGCATCGCGCGGTCCAAGATACGTGCCGATCGTTCCGTCGGTGGCGATCGCCGCTTGCAATACCGGCGTCTCGACGTAGCGCTCGATGAACTCCGCCACCGAACCCCGCAGCAGACCTTGCGATTCCGCCGGCAAGTTTTCGAAGCGCGGTTCGTCGTCGGAGAACGTTTCGAACAACTCGCTGCCCAAGCGGCGCGTCACACGATCGAGCTCGATGAAACCCGCGACGTCGCGTGGGTTGAAGGCCGCGATCTCGGCGGCGTTCGTATCGTCGTTCGAGCCGAGCAGCATGGAGCTTCCGTCGCGCAAAACGTTGAAGGTTGCGGGGTCCTTGCGATAGGCATGGTATCCGCGGCCTTCCAAGTCGAGTTCCGAAATGAGCCATGGATCGAGCAGCGTGCAGACGTACGACGCGCTCGAAACGGTATAGCCGTTCCACATCGGCTCGCTGACGGCGGTTCCGCCGAGGATCGGGCTGCGCTCGAAAAGGGCGACCGATAAACCCGCCTTGGCGCTCAGCGCCGCGCAGGCGAGGCCGTTGTGGCCACCCCCCACGACGACGACGTCATACCTTTGCAGAGTTCACCGCCTCTCTTCCAGAACTATGGCCCTCCCTCACTCACTAGGAAGGAGACGGCCATGGCTCAGACCGTTACCAAAATCGTCCCGACCATCAGCACCAAGACGTCCGGGACCAGCGGGATCGTGCATCTGCCGCGCTTGTGGCAAAAGCTGCTGCTGTTCCAGGCGGGATTGCTCCCCGAGGATTACGATGCCTGCGGCGACGGCTTCGACGCCATGACGCTCAACGCGTTCGGCATTAAGAAGCAAGAAGCGATCGACTTCATTTCCGGCCACAAGCCGAGCTATGTCGAATTCGAGAACTGGGTTATTGAAAAGAACGGCGGAAAGCTCGATTCCGACAAAGTGCGCAAACACAACGAGGCGATTCTCGCGTACAACCATTCCGACGACACCGCTGCCGCGATGCGCGCGAGTTCGGGGCTAAAGGATCACTCGATCAAAGACGCCGCCACGCTGAACACGCACGACGATTTCGATGAGTTTCACAGGCACATCGTAGGAGAGCGCGTTTCGAGAAACTAGCGCTTAGCCGTCGATATCGTCGAGGCTGACCGTCTGGCAGGTGAGGCCGAGCGATTCGGCGCGCCGCTTGATGAGGGCTGCGGTAAGCGCGTCTTTCGCACCGACCCCCAGATGGTCGACCGTAGAGCCTTGCGGCTTCAGATTGACGGCGACGTCCTTCCGTGAGGCTTGCCGATGGTCGACGCACCATGCGTCGCGCGGCAAGCCTTTGTCTTCGTAGAGCATCCCGACGAAGAGTCCCAAACGCGTCGACGTCCCCTCGATGCGCATCAGGAACGGCATGAGCGAAAACGCGGTTGTGGGTTCGTCGGGCGTGGGCATGCCTAAGTAGTATCGGCAACAAGGGCTCGCTTCTTTGGCCCTTTATGGCGGCGGAGCTCCCTCGGGCGAGCGAGCTTAAACAGAGAATTGCGAGCGAGCCGAGGGAGCGAGCATCCTATCGCACTTTGCCGCGAAGACGAAATCGCTCTCGGTCAAACCGCCGATTTTGTGCGTCCAGATTTCAATGCCGAGCGCACCCCAGGCGACGTACAGATCGGGGTGATGCTGTTGCTCTTCCGCAATTTCGCCGACCCGTACCGCGGCCTCGAGCGCGGCCGCAAAGTTCGCAAAGCGATATCGCCGTGCGAGCAGCGCAATCGTGCCGCGCTTCGCATCCTCGCGCTCGACGACCGCCCACGCCGGATCAATTTGCGCGCGAAGCGGTTCCATCTCGCGCGGCGTCAGCGGCGGGGCGCCGCCGCGGCACGGTACGCACGTGCGCTCGGCAAGTTCAGTCATGGAAGTGGAATACGCCCCGTGTCACCCTGAGCCTGTCGGTGTCACCCTGAGCCTGTCGAAGGGTGGTGCCGGCATCAGTCTTCGACAAGCTCAGACTGACACAGGCTCTGACTGACACGCGTTGGGCAGGATTGGGCACATGTGTCACGGCAACCGCATGGCGTGAGCGCTTTTCCGATAGAGGCAGTGCGGCGCCGCTTTCCGTCGCTTGCGATTGCCGATGCCGGCCGGCCGCGGATCTATGCCGACAATCCCGCCGGGACGCAAGTGCCGCAGTCCGTGGCCGA
>JAFAIW010000209.1 GCA_019236495.1 Vulcanimicrobiota bacterium
GCGCCCGCAGGTTTCGCGCCGCTCGCCATCGGGCTCTGTCTGACGCTGATCCACTTGATTTGCATTCCGATCACCAACACGTCGGTGAATCCGGCGCGCAGCCTCGGGCCGGCGCTCTTCGCCGAAGGCGGTTGGGCGATCGGGCAGTTGTGGCTTTTCTGGGTCGCACCGATCCTCGGGGCGGCGCTCGCCGGCTTCCTTTATCCTCGCATTTTCGGAGAATAACTGGTTGAAAGGCGCTTCGCCCTAGGCTCCGCGCCCCCACTGCGTGGGTCCCCACGCCGCGTGGCGCCGACACCTGGTTGACGAGCAAAACACTCCCCGAGGGGCGCTGAAACGTAAGGGCAAAAGGCGAGCGAGCGCGGGGCGAGCAATTTTGTCGACAATGTGCAGGGGCGCCGTAGAATGGCCGGAAGTCGGGGGTGGTGACCGCGCAAAGCCGCCCGCTCGAGCGATCCTCCACCGCGTCGCAGGTCGCCCAGTGCGTGCGGGGGCAGATCGCGCGCGGTGAGCTTGCGCCCGGCGACCGGATCGTCGAGCTGAATCTGGCGCGCGACCTTGGAGTCAGCCGTTCGCCGATTCGCGAAGCCCTCGGACAACTCGAACTCGAGGGTCTGGTCGAAAGCATTCCATACCGCGGCGCGTACGTGCGGCGGCTCGATGCCGTTCGTTTCCGCCAATTACTCGAATTTCGGCTGGCGCTCGAAGAGTTTGCGGTGCGTCGCCTGGCGCGGTGCATCGACGCCACCGGGTTGGAACGCTTGCGCAGCGCGCTCGAACGCATCGCCGAGCGGGCGCGCGCTTCGGATTTCGAGGGCGCAATCGCGGCAGACTTGAGCCTGCACGAAATGCTCGTCGAACTCGCCGGAAACGAACCCCTTCGCGGCGCGTATCGCGCGATGATCAATGAATTCCGGCTCTACATTCGCTTGACGAGCCGTCACTATGCTTCGATCGCGGAACTCGCAAGCGAACACGACGATCTCTTGCGCGCACTCGAAGCGCGTAAACCTTCCGGCGCCGCTTTGGCGCTGCGCCGGCACATCGTGCACGGCGTAGACGACGTTCTCGAGGAGTTATCATGACCGTAACGGAGACTTCCCCTACATCAAAACACGCCCGCTACGTCTTGACGCCGTGGTCGGCTCAAGGCGGGCTCGATCTCCCGTCAATCGAGCGCGCCAAAGGCGTGTATCTCTACGACGATGCCGGAAAACGGTATTTGGATTTGGCCTCGGGGCTCGTCGCCGCAAATCTCGGGCACGGCAATCCGGCGGTGTTGCGCGCTATCGCAGAGCAGGCGGCGCGTGCTGCGTACGTTGCGCCGTCGTTGTTCGTGGGAGCGCGCGCCGACTTGGCGGAGCAACTTTCAGAGCTTTCACCGTGGCCGGAAGGCTGTCGCACGTTCTTCACCACGGGCGGCGGCGAGGCGAACGAAGACGCGACGAAGATGGCGCGCGCGATCACCGGACGCACCAAAATCCTGACGGCGTATCGTTCGTTTCATGGATCGGCGCCCGGCGCCGGTACGCTCACCGGTGAGAGCCGGCGCTGGCCGAACGAACCCGCCACCCTTCCGGGCGTCGTGCGTTTCTTCGCACCATATCCGTATCGCAGCCCGTTCAACACCACGGATCCGGCCATCGAATGCGAGCGCGCGCTCGAACATTTGGAGCTCGTTCTCACGTACGAGAATCCACAAAGCGTCGCGGCGCTTTTGATCGAGCCGATCGTCGGCACGAACGGCGTCGTCGTCTATCCCGATGGATACCTACAAGGACTGCGCAAGATTGCGTCACGCCACGGCATCGTCCTGATCTTCGATGAAGTGATGACCGGTTTCGGGCGCACCGGCTACTCGTTCGCATCGTGTCGTTTCGGCGTCGTCCCGGATGCAATGACGTTTGCGAAGGGCGTGACCGGCGCGTACGTTCCGCTCGGCGGAGTGATGCTGCGCGAATCGCTTGCCAAGCACTTCGACACCCGTCCGCTGGGCTGCGGGCACACGTATTCCGGACATCCGGTGGCAATGGCGGCAGCATCAGCGGCGATTCGCGTCTATCAAGACGAGCGTCTTTTCGAGCGCGCGCGGACCATCGAAGGCTGGCTGCAAGAGGGTTTGAGCGAATTGGCCGAGCGCATTCCCGAAATCGGCGACGTACGCGGGGTCGGAGCGTTCTTCAGCCTCGAATTCGTCAAAGATCGCTCCACGCGCGAGCCGATCGTCGCGTGGCAAGGGCCGCAGCCCGGCCCGCTTCCGGCGCTGCTCGGAGCGCTGCGGCGACACGGCGTGTGCACGTTCGGGCGCTTCAACGTGATGATGGTTGCCCCGCCGCTGATCGTAACGCGCGAAGAGCTCGACGAAGGCTTCGCGGCGCTCGAACGCGCGATGAAGGAGACGTTTCATGACGCTTAGCGTTCAGCAGAAAGTCGTCGTCGGCCATTATATCGACGGCGCGGCCGACGAGCCGCGCGACGGTTCGTTCGACGACATCTACGATCCGGCCACCGGCGAAGTCACGAAACGCGTTGCAATGGGAACGCCCGCGGAAGTCGACCGAGCGGTGGCGGCGGCGCAGCGCGCGTTCGGAGCGTGGTCGGAGGTGCCGCCCGTGCGGCGCGCCGCCCTCCTCTTCGCGTATCGCGAGGCGCTGGTGCGCGAAACCGACCGGTTGGCGCGGATCATCACGTCGGAGCACGGCAAAACGCTCGACGACGCGCGCGCCGAAATGCAGCGGGGAATCGAGGTGGTCGAGTTCGCCTGCGGCATTCCGCATCTGCTCAAAGGTGACCTGACGGAGAACGTCGCGCGCGACGTCGATAGTTTTTCGCTGCGCCAGCCGCTCGGCGTCTGCGCCGGAATAACTCCATTCAACTTTCCTGCGATGGTTCCGATGTGGATGTTCCCTATTTCAATTGCGTGCGGAAATACGTTCGTGTTGAAACCCAGCGAAAAGGTGCCGTCGCTCTCGGTCGAATTGGCGCGCATCGCTCTCGAATGCGGCATTCCCGCCGGGGTGCTGAACGTGGTGCACGGCGGGCGTCCCGTCGTGGAAGCGTTGCTGGACCATCCAGGTATTCGCGCCGTGAGTTTCGTCGGCTCGACGGCCGTCGCGCGCGCGGTGTACGCGCGCGGCACCGCAGCCGGTAAACGCGTCCAAGCGCTGGGCGGTGCGAAAAACCATCTCGTCGCCATGCCGGACGCCGACCTCGAACAAACCGCCGACGCACTGTTGGGCGCGGCGTTCGGCTCGGCGGGCGAGCGGTGCATGGCGATCTCCGTCGCCGTCGCGGTCGGCGACGTGGCCGAACCGCTGCTCGCACGTTTGAAGGAGAAGGCGGTGGCGTTGCGCGTCGATGCGGGCACGGCGCCCGGAAGCGAAATGGGTCCGCTCATCAGCGCGGAGCATCGCCGGCGGGTCGCGGGTTACATTGAAAGCGGCGTGGCGGAAGGCGCCGAGTTAGTCCTCGACGGGCGCACGCACGCTGCCGCACAGCGTGATGGGTTCTTTCTGGGGCCCTCGATTTTCGATCGTGTCGAACCGCGCATGCGGATCTATCGTGAAGAAATCTTTGGCCCGGTGCTGGCCGTGGTGCGCGTTCCGTCGGCGGAGCGCGCGCTTCAAATCGTCAACGACCACGAATTAGCGAACGGTGCGGCCGTATTCACGCGCAGCGGCGGCCGGGCGCGCTGGTTCGTGCACAATGTGGCGGCCGGCATGGTCGGCGTGAATGTTGCGATTCCGGTGCCGATGTCGTTTCACAGTTTCGGTGGTTCGAAGAACTCACTCTTCGGCGATCATCACATGCACGGTCCCGAAGGCGTCCGTTTCTCTACGCGCCAGAAGACCGCCACGGTTCGGTGGCCTTCGAATGAAGCCGGAGGCGCCGAATTCGTGATGCCAACCAGCAAGTAGGCGCGCGTGCCGCATCGCATTACGCGCCGCGATTTTCTCGACGGCGTGGCGCTGACCGCCGTCGCGAGCGCGGCCGCGGGCTGCGCACCGGGCGCAGCGGTCGCGTATCCACCCGCGCTCACCGGCCTGCGCGGCCAATACGACGGCTCGTACGCGATCGCACATGCGTTGCGCGACGGAACGTTTTGGAAGAACGCACCGACGCTGCGCGAGAGCGGAGAGCGTTACGATCTGGTCGTCGTAGGAGGCGGAATCAGCGGCCTTTCGGCAGCGTACTTTTATCGAAAACGCGTCCCGGGCGCCCGTATCTTGGTGCTCGAAAATCTCGACGATTTCGGCGGTCACGCGAAACGCAACGAGTTTCGTCCGCGCGGACGGCTCTTACTCAGTAACGGGGGAGCTCAGTCCATTGAGAGCCCGCATGAATACAGTACCGTCGCGGCAGAGCTGCTTCGCGATATCGGCATCGACACCCAACGCTTCTATAGATACTACGACCGGCACCGCTACGACGGGCTGACGACGGGTGTATTTTTCGATCGCAAGACGTTCGGCACGGATCGTCTGGTCGCGGGACTCGGCAAGTTGCCTTGGCACGCATACCTTGCGCAAACGCCGCTGTCTGCAGTCGAGCGCGCCGACATCGAGCGCATCTATACGTCAAAAGTCGATTACTTTCCGGACCTTTCGCCCGCACAAAAGCGCGAGCGTTTGAGCAAGATCAGCTACGCCGACTTCCTCACGAAAGTCGCCGGCTGCAATCCGCAGACCCTGAAGTTTTTTGCAACGTGGACGAACGATTTGTTCGCTCTAAACATCGATGCCGTCTCGGCCGCCGAAGTTTTTTTTGCAGGCGACGACTACGAATTCGTGGTTTTTCCCGGCTTCACGGGCATGGATCTGGGCGAAGGGACGCGGCCGGAACGCATCAAGCGCGAGCCTTACATCTTTCATTTTCCCGACGGCAATGCGTCGATTGCGCGGCTGCTCGTTCGCGCACTCGTGCCCGGCGCAGTGCCGGGAACGTCGATGGAAGACGTGGTCACCGCGAACGCGCGTTACGATCGCCTCGACGTTTCGGGTGAAGACGTGCGCATCCGGCTACGCGCGACGGCGGTGCGCGCGCGCAACGACGCGGGAGAAGTGGAAGTTGCCTACGTGCGCGACGGCGCCCTCGAATCGGTGCGCGCGCGTCACTGCGTGCTCGCCTGCTGGAACGTGATGGTTCCGTACCTCTGCCCCGAGGTGCCGCGCACGCAGGCGGAGGCGCTGCGCTACGGTGTCAAGGCGCCGCTCGTGTACACGCACGTCGCAATTCGCAATTGGGATGCGATGCATCGCGCCGGAGTTCGGGCCATTCACGCACCGGGAAGCTATCACTGTCTGACGGCGCTGGATTTTCCGGTCGACATCGGGACGTACCGGTCCCCGCGCGTTCCGGCCGATCCGATGGTCCTGTGGATGTTGCGCACGCCGTGCCGTCCGGGATTGGACGCGCGCACGCAATACCGCCTCGGTCGCGCGGAGCTCTACGAAACGAGCTTCGCCACGATCGAGCAGCAGACGCGCGATCAGCTGCGGCGCATGCTCGGTCCGTACGGTTTTGACGACGAGCGCGACATCACGGCATTGACCGTGAATCGCTGGGCGCACGGCTACGCGTATGAGTACCTCTCGCTTTGGGATCCGCCGTGGCCGCCGGGCGGCAGCCCGGCCGAGCGTGGCCGCCACCGGATCGGAAAGATCGGCATCGCGAACTCCGACGCGGCCGCCACCGCTTATGCGGACGCCGCGATCGACATGGCCTACCGCGCGGTGGAGGAGCTTGTTGCCGGGGCTCGCTCGCATTTTTCTGCTTAAGCTCGCTCGCCCTCGGCAAACATCGCAGGACAGAAACGAGATCAGAACGAACATATGTTCGATACGCGAAGGGGGTAGCGCGCGGGCGGCGCGGCCTGTATACTACAGCTTCGGTCCCGCAAGGGCCGAAAATCCCCGCGTTTGCGGGGTCGTGGCGGTGCCACGTGCCTAGGATCCGGGCCCGGCCAAGGGTCTGGATCGACACCCACCTAGTGCGAAGGAAAACTGAATGGCTGCCAAACCGAAGCGCGCGACCAAAGAGCGTCGCCCGAAGCGCAAACCTTGTAGTTTCTGCGCGGAAAAAGTCCTCGACATCAATTACAAAGACGTCGGGCGCCTGCGCAAATACATCTCCGAGCGAGGAAAGATTCTCCCCCGCCGCATCTCCGGTAACTGCGCAAAGCACCAACGCTTGCTCACGGTTGCCGTAAAGCGCGCGCGCGTGATTGCGTTTTTGCCCTTCGTCGCGGAGTAACGTCGTGAAAGTCATCTTGCGCGGCGACGTCAAGACACTCGGGAAAAAGGGTGACGTCGTCGAGGTTGCCGAGGGTTACGCTCGCAACTTCCTTCTGCCGCGCAATTTGGCGGAGGAAGCCTCGAAAGGCTCGCTCGCGGTTCTGGCCGAGCAGCAGCGCGCGAAAGACAAGCGCGACGCGCAAGCGGTGGCCGATGCGCGGGCGCTGGCAGACCTGCTCGAAAGCCGGCCGGTCGACGTACGCGCGAAAGCGGGCGGAAACGGAAAGCTCTTCGGAACCGTGACCAACGCGCAAATTGCGGATGCGATCGGTGAAACGTTTGCGGTGGAACTCGACCGGCACAAGATCGAAGTCAAAGGGCCGATCAAAGCTCTTGGATCCTATCCGGTTCAAATCAAACTCGGAAGGAATATCGTCGCCAAAGCGACCGTCAACGTGGTTGCGGCATAAAGCGCGTTCATGGCAACTCTCGCGGAAAACCGATACCTCGCGCGTTTTCGCCGGAAATTTAGCGGCGAAGAGGAGCTGAGCCGTTACGTCGCGGCGCTCTACGAAGTGCTTTCCAACGTATTGGGGAGCGATAAGCTGGTGCTGCGCGCCGGAAAATTGGGCGCGCTGAAGCTGATGAAGTCGACCGCCCTTCCCGATCGGGTCGTGGCGCTGCAACGTTTAGTCTTCGAAGATCCTACGTTCGAACGCGCGACCGGGCGGGCCGCGTTGCGCCGTGCGGTGAGCGAAATCGAAGAAGAGCTGGCAAATTTGATGGCCCAGCGCAACGTGGCCGATTCACTCGAGCAAAAGGTCAACGAAAAGATGGCCGAACGCCACCAGGAATATCTCAAAGACCTCAAGCTCGAAGCGCTCAAGGAAGGTACGGGCGCGGAAACGCCGGCAACGCAAAAGAAGCTCGAAGAGCTGAGCGCGCTGAACGAGCGCGGGCTTGCGGCTTCGGCGTTGCAACTGTTGCGTCCGCAATCGCTGCGCGAGATCGTCGGACAAGAGGCGGCGATCCGCTCGCTGCTTTCCAAAATTTCCTCACCATATCCGCAGCACGTGATCCTGTACGGTCCGCCCGGCGTCGGAAAGACGACCGTCGCGCGTCTCGCGCTCGAGGTCGCAAAGAGTCGCGCGTACACGCCGTTTGTGAAGGAGGCGCCGTTCATCGAAGCAAGCGGCTCGACGCTTCGCTGGGATCCGCGCGAAACCACGAACCCGCTCCTCGGGAGCGTCCACGATCCCATCTATCAGGGCAGCCGGCGAGAGTTCGCCGAGAGCGGCATTCCCGAGCCGAAACTCGGCCTGGTGACGAAGGCGCATGGGGGCGTGTTGTTTATCGATGAAATCGGTGAAATGGACGCGAGTTTGCAAACCCGGTTGCTCAAGGTGCTCGAAGACAAACGCGTCACATTCGAATCGTCGTACTACGATGAATCGATGCCCAACGTTCCGGAATACATTCGCAAGCTCTTCGCGGAAGGCGCCCCCGCCGATTTCATTTTGATCGGCGCCACGACGCGCGAACCCGAAGACATCGACGCGGCAATCCGCTCGCGCGCGGCTGCGGTGTATTTCGAACCCTTGACGCAAGCGCAAGTGGTCACGATCGTGCATGGAGCGTTCAAACGGCTCGGCGTGAAATACGAGCGAGCGGTGCCGGCCCTGATCGCCTCGTACACGATCGAAGGGCGCATGGCCGTGCAAATCGTCGCCGATGCATACGGGCAAGCTCTCTACCGGGCGGGTTCGGCAAAGCAACGCTCCAAAGGCGGAGCGGTCGCCGTGCGCGAGGCCGACGTCGAGGCGGTCATTCAGGCGAGCCGGCTCGTGCAGCACACCACCGTGCGGGCCCGCAAGGTTCGCGAGGTGGGCAAAACGTTCGGTTTGGGGGTGCTGCACTATCTCGGCAGCATCATCGAAATCGAAGCGGTCGCGTTTCCGGCGCCCGAAAGCCGCAAAGGCACGGCGCGATTCAACGATGCGGCCGGATCGATGGCCAAAGACAGCGTTTTCAACGCGGCTGCCGTCGTTCGCTCGGTCACCGGTCTCGACACGAGCGATTTCGACTTGCACATCAACGTGATCGGCGGAGGAAACATCGACGGACCGTCCGCCGGTCTCGCGATCTTTCTGGCGTTGTATTCCGCCATGACGAAGACGGCGCTCCCGCAAGACGTGGCGATCACCGGTGAATTGTCCATTCAAGGAAAGATTCGCGCGGTGGGCGGCGTGGTCGAAAAACTGTACGCGGCGCGTCAAGCCGGAATGCGCGCGATGATCGTACCAAAGGAAAACTTGCGCGAAATCGACCGCGGACTTGCTGGAATCGAGATCATTCCTGTGGCGACCATCGACGAAGCGTTCGACGCGCTGGATCTCCACAGGAAATCCACAAGGCGCCGGGCGCGTACGCGACGCAGTAGCAACGTTCGCTGATGGCGCTCTCGAATGTAGCGATCGTCGACCGGATCCCGCCTCAAAATCTCGAGGCGGAGATGGCGTTGCTCGGCTCGATTCTCGTCGATCGCGAAATCATGGCGGTCGTCGGAGAAATCGTCCATCCGAGCGATTTCTACGCGCACGTGCACGAGTCGATCTATCAAGCCATGGTGCAGCTTTACGATCGCGGTGAGCCGCTCGACAAAATCACCGTTTCCGAAGAGTTGCGCCGTCGCAATCTGCTCGAAAAAGTAGGTGGCCTTTCGTACCTTTCGTCGTTGATGGACACCGTGCAGACGGCCGCCTCTGCAACGTATTACGCGAAAA
>JAFAIW010000219.1 GCA_019236495.1 Vulcanimicrobiota bacterium
GCGATTTCGGGGCTTGGCGCGACTGCAACGACGCAGAAGACCGAGGCCGGGGCGTGCAGATCATGCGCGCGCTGGCGAGGAACGTCACCGTCGAGCGCTCCGATCACGGCACGACCGTGGAGATTACGGTCTAAGAAACCTCGCGCCGCGGTGGATGCCCGCGTTGCCACCACGGACGCGCGGCGTCGAACTCGCGCGTCTCGACCGCCAGTTGCGGCGCGCGCGGGCGGATGGTGCGTTCGATCAACAGATCTCGCACGTGACGCGCGATCCCAAGGCACGTCGAAAGCACGCTTCCGCGCATCGGCACGACATTCAAGAGCGCCGGTACGCGGGGCGACCATTCGATCACATAGTCCTGCGGCGCGGGAGCGGGCCGGCGGCCCTTCCACGCACCGGCGGGCGGGAGCGCCGAGAGCACGGGCAGCAGGTGCGCGGCATCGCCGCGCAGATCGCGCAGACCGTGGCGGCCCGGCCCCGCGCACAAGTAGCCGTACAGCGTCGGAAAGACTTCGACGCCACGTTCGCCGTCCGTACGCATGCGCACCAAAATACGTTTGAGCTGCGGCGGCTCCGTGGGAGCGTACGCTACATACTCGCACGTTTGCATGTGCAGCTCGAACGCGCCGTCGGCAGCCAGCGATTCGGCTCCTCGGCCCGCACAGTTCACGACCGCACGCGCGCCGACAACCGCGGCGGGCAGACCGAGCAGCGCGCTGTGCTTGCGCCCTTCGATGCGCTCGACCAGCGTTTCGTAGTAAACCGGCACGTCGGCGAGCAACCGGCGCGTCATCTCGAACGGATCGGTGATTGCTTCGCCTTCGGCCAGCAAGGCGGCGCGCGCGTTCGCCCCAGGTTCGAGCAATCGTAAACGCGCGCGATCGATCGGGATCAGCGAGATGCCGTTTTCTTCCGCACGCGACACGGTGCGCTCGAACGCCGAAATTTCGCCGGGCGCGGTAGCGAGAACGAGTGCCCCGATCGTTTGGTACGGAATTCGCAACCGATCGAAGACTTGCGGCAGACGGGCGTTCTGACGGCGCATCAGACGCGCTTCGAGCGACGTTGGGATTGCGTCGAAACCGGAACGAAGAATCCCGGCATTGGCGCGCGTGGACGTTCCGGCGGGCTCCGCGTTGCGCTCGAACACCACGGTCCGATAGCCGGCATCGACGAGTTCGCGCGCGACCGCCGCGCCGACGAGCCCCGCCCCGACGACCGCGACGTCAAACGTCTGCATGCACGCGTTCCAGCAAGAAGCGCCCGATTTCGTCGCCTTCCCACTTCAAGTGCGATTCGAGCCACGCATGTTGCGCGGGACACGTCAACTCGCCCAGCTCGAGAACGAGCGCGGCATCGCTCGCCCGAACTTGACGAAACGCATAATAGTCGCTCAAATTCGACGTGAAATTGTCCGGTTCGAATCCAAATGGCCAATCGTGCCCGTAAAGCGCGCGCCACATGCGGGCGGCCGGTGCATCGCTGCGCCGGTGGTACCCGATCGAGGCCGTGCTGCTGCACGGGCTCGCACTTCCATCGAAGTGAATGAAAACCGCATCCTTTACCGCAAACCGCCCGTCGAAATCCGCCGGGACGCGAATAACGCGGACGCCGCGCTCGCGAAGATACCGCGTCGCTTCGTCCGCAACGACCGGCGTCAACGCACGCTCGCCGGCGGTTCCGAGATTGCAGGCTCGATGGGGATAGCGCGCGCAGCTTTGGGGGCGCCCCTCGTGTCCCGCACCGATCAGGACCTCGTCCGATACCGCGCACGCCGGTCGCGCGCATGCAACCATGGCAATGGCGATCGAGGCGAGCATGCGGCGCATCGTGACCACCCTTCGGCGCAGCGCGCCGACTCCTTCCGTCGAAACGGAGCCGGCTTCCGGTGAGCCGAAATCGCGGCAACGATGCCACGCCGCCATCGTCAGCACCCGCACGATCCCGCGTCGATCTTCACGCGCCTCGAAGAGGTCGTCGTGGCGCGTAGCGGCGAGGACGTCTTTGAGGAGTCGCTCAAGCTCCTGGCGCTCCATCTTTTCGCGGAAGACCGCACGTCCGAAGAGGCGTTGGTCGCGTTCGACCGGCGTGTGCCGGGCGTGCTGGCCGAGCCCCGTCTGCGTCTCACGCCGGAAGCCGCGCGCGACGGTCGCGCGGTGCTCGCCGCAATCGTTCCAGGCGACCTCGCCGCGCTCGACCTTTTCTTCGAAGCGCTCGTGAGTCACCTCGCAAAAGCGAGCAAAGGCCAGTACTTCACGCCGCGTCACGTCGTCGAATGTTGCGTGCGAATCGTCGCGCCCACGACGACCGCGCGTATCCTCGATCCAGCGTGCGGTTCCGGTGCGTTCCTCTTGGCTGCGGCCCGCCACGGTGTCGCATCCGGAAATCTTTTCGGAATCGACATCGACCCGCGCGCCGTTCGCATCGCCCGCTTTTTGGCGGCGGCGGCAGGCGAACGACTCGACGTGCGGCACGGCGACGCCCTCGACCGGACCGTGCTCGGCGGCCAACGCTTCGATTGCATTCTCACGAATCCGCCGTTTGCGGGCGACGTTCGCGACGCGGAACTGCTTTCGCAATTCGAATTGGCGCGCCACCAGCGACGCATCGAACGCGACCTCTTATTTCTCGAACGCTGCACGGAGTTGCTGGCTCCGGGCGGTACGCTGTGCATCGTATTACCGCACAACGTTTTCGCGGGACGCCGCACCGCTGCGGTTCGAGCGTGGCTTTTCGAACGGCTGCGCGTGCTCGCGGTCGTCGGGTTGGGGCGGACCACGTTCCTACCGCATACGCATCAAAAAGCCAACGTTCTCTTCGCACGGCGCCGCCGGGCGCACGAGACGCACGCCGGCGAAAAAATCTTTTTCGCGCAAAGCGAACGCGACGACGCGCGCGATCACGACTTGTTCGAAATCGCGCAGGCCTATCTCGCCTTCGCGGCCGAAGCGGTGCCTGCATAGTGGCCGTCGTTACGGTTCTCGACCGCTCCGAGCTGGACGCTGAGCTCACGCTTGCGCCCGAACGCTACGATCCGCGCAATCGCTTGTGCGCTGCGCAACGCCTCGCCGACGTTGCGTCCTTTGCGCGTGAGACCGTCGCTTCGGGAGTCGCGGGAAGTTTCGTGGCGATTGACACAACGCACGCGGCGGCCGGCTTCATCGCGCTCGCGCCGTTGCAGAAAACGGATGAGGTGCGAAGCGCCAAACGGCGCGTGCGGCCGGGCGACGTGATCGTTTCGCGCCTGCGCCCGTACTTGCGGCAAATCGCGTACGTCGACGATGGCCTGCAAGCGGCATTCCCTGCGGCGCTGCTCTGTTGTTCGACGGAGTTTTACGTTTTACGACCGGCCGGAAATGCACCGATTGCGTTCTTGCTGCCGTTTTTGCTGAGCGATCCCGTGCAGGCGTATCTGCGCCGTGCACAAGAGGGCGGCCACCATCCGCGCGTTCCGCGCGAAGCGCTCGCCATGCTGCCGCTTCCGCGAACGGCCGAACTGCTGCGCAATGAGACCGTCATCGAGGCGATTGCCGGATATCGCCGGGCGGAGGAGCGCCTACATCGGGAGATCGCATTCCACGTCGAGCTCGGCGCGCGCATCGACGCTCCCGTCGGGGAGCCGTTCGACGTTGAACGAGCGCGCTAACGCACCGACCAAGTAGAGTCCCCGGCCGCCTTCCGCCAGAGGATCGCGCGGCAGAACGCCGCGTGCGCGAAAGGCCTCGCCCCGATCGACGACGTGCAAAACCGGATTTCTTCCGGCCCATTCGATTTTCACGTCGACCGGGCCGGGCGCATGTTGCACGGCGTTTCCGATCAATTCGCCGAAGACGAGTTCGGCCGCGCCCGAAGCTGCTTCCGTTGCGCCGCATTCGTGCAGATATTGGCGAAAAAATCCGCGCGACTCGTGCGCCATGCGAGGATCGCGCGTATCGAAACACCACCGTAACGTCCCGCGTTCTCCTCGCGAACGGCCTTCACCGAACGACACGGTGAGCAAAGCTACGTCGTCCGGAGAACCTTCGAGCAAGACCTCGTCCCGAATGACGTGCGCGGCTCGCGCACCGTCGTGCGGACCCACGACGCGCAGCGCTTCACGAATGCGCCGATCTCCTTCGGCTAAATCGTGGGTCGATTCGGACAAGCCGTCGGTATAGCAGAGCAGCAGATCTCCGGGAAGCAGGGCCACCTCAACAACGGAAGCCTCTTCGCCGGTGCGCAATCCAAGCGGCAACCCATAGCACGGCAGTTCGAGTACCGATCCGTCGGCGCGCCGCAAATACGGCGGCGGATGCCCCGCGGTAGCGTAGGTGAGTACGCCCTGCTTTCGATCGAGAATCCCAACGAGGGCGGTGACGATTGCATCGGGATAGCGCCGCCGCAGCGTCGCGTCCGCAGCGTCGAGCAACTTCGCCGGATTCGTTTCGTACAACGTGCAGGCGGAAATCGTTTGGCGGACGCGCGCCATCAAAACGGCGGCCGTCACGCCGCGTCCGGTCACGTCTCCGATTGAAAGCGCGACCCGCCCATCCGGCATTTCCAGGGCGTCGTACCAATCGCCGCCGACCAGGGCTTCATCGCCGCCGGGGGCGTAAATCGCGTCGAAACGCAAGCCCGAGACACTCGGAAGACGCGCGGGTAGCAGCGCCCGTTGCAGCGTTCGCGACGCTTGCCGCTCGCGCTCGTAGAGTTTCGCATTGTCGAGCGCGCTGGCTGCCCGGCGCCCGAATTCTTCCAACAGATGGAGGTCCGGCTCACCGTAGGGCCGATCCATGCCGCGCATCGCCGTCAAGATTCCGATCACCGTCCCGCGCGTTCGTAGCGGAACGACGACGCCGTGACAGAGGTCGAATTCGCGCGCCAGCCGCTCGACGTAGCTGCGATATTGCCAGTCCGTCGTACGAGCGGCAAGCGAAATCGCAACGTCGTTCACCAAACGTCCTTTTCCGCCGGCGAGAACCTCTTCAGCGACGAGAAAATGTCTCGGACGAACTCCGGCGCTGCGCGAAAGCAACTCGAGTCTGCGAACGGTTTCCGCATTTGCGTGACGAATGCTCACCGGGACCAACGTCCCGTTTTCGTCCAACAGCGAAACGCTCAAGCAATCGGCAAATTGCGGCAAGAGAATCGACGAAACGGCGTCGAGTATTTGCGAGGTTTCCAGCAATTCCGAAAGACGCTGACCGGCTTCGGCGAGAAACGCGAGCCGTTGCGCGCTGCTCCTGTCACGATTGCGGGCCTCGCGCAATTCATCGGCCAAACGCCGGCTCTCCGTCACGTCGGTGAACGTCGCTACCGCGCCGCGCAAGCGTCCGTCGACCGAAAATAACGGCGCAGCGCACACGACGACTTGCATCGCTCCACTGTTCCCGATCGCATCCAACTCGTCGTCGATGGTCTGCGCGCCTCGGAGCGCCGCTGCGAGCGGGAGATCGTCGCGTTCCAACCGGCGTCCGTTCCGATAGAACTCGGCGCCCAAGCCGAGCAGAGCCGCAAACGCGCGATTCCCTTTCACGACCGACCCGGATGGATCGAGCGCCACGAGGCTGGGTGCGGGCAGCAAATCCAATACCGCAAACAGCTCGTCGGGCAATGATGGCCTCGCGTCCAGCTCCATCGCCTCCCTCTTTTTCACGCCAGGCGGTTCGACCTCGATGCGCAAGCAAGCGGTCGGAGGAGAAAAATGCCATACGCGTGGCACGCGGAACGCCGATACTCTTTACGATGCAACGCATTGACGGACGCCTTATCTACTCGGCAAGCGATCTCAACGACTTCCTCGATTGCGCGCGCCTGAGCGAACTGGAGCGCGCCGTCGCCATGGGTGAAGGCGAACGCCCCGAGCGGTCCGCGCAGGCTCTCTTGATCGCTGAAAAAGGCCTCGAGCACGAACAACGGCACTTGGAACTGCTGAAACGCCGCCACCGGGACGTCGTGACGATCGAAGAACCGGTGCGCGGTTCGCTTGCCGCGATCGAACGCGCCGCCGAGGAGACGCATCAAGCAATGAAAGGGGGCGCCGCCATCATCTATCAAGGCGTCTTCTTCGACGGCACGTGGCTTGGTAAATCCGATTTCCTGCTTCGCGTCGACGAGCCGTCGCAACACTGGCCGTGGAGTTACGAAGTCGCCGACACGAAACTGGCACTTTCGACGAAACCCTACTTTATCGTGCAGCTCTCATTTTACAGCGCGCAGCTCGCGCGCGTGCAAGGCAGCTCGCCGGCGTGGATGCACGTGATTCTGGGAGATGGCCGGCAAGAGCGCTACCGTGTCGACGAGTTCGCGGCCTACGTCCGCCGGTTGAAACGCCGCTTCGAAGCCGATGCAGCCGGTGCCGCCGAGAGCTATCCGTGGCCCAACGACCACTGCAACATCTGTCCCTGGAACGCCGCTTGCGAAGCGCGCCGCGAACGTGACGATCACCTCACGCTGGTGGCGCGTATCCGCCGCGATCAAATCAAGAAACTGCAAACGAACGGCATTCAAACCACCGGCGCGCTCGCCGCCGCGAGCGAATCCGAGCGTCCGCCTTCGATGGCCGCCGCGACGTTCGGGACGTTGCACCGGCA
>JAFAIW010000234.1 GCA_019236495.1 Vulcanimicrobiota bacterium
ATAAGATCATCAGAACCGCGACAAACGTTGGAACGTGCTGTTGCAGTTGTGCGCGCTGCTCGGCCGAGAGGTCGATCGTGTCGTTCAGGGTCTGGACGAGCAGCGAGTGCCCCAACATCGGCTTCTTACGCAGCGCATCGGAGGCAATCGTCCAGAGGACGTTCTGATCGGCAATTGCACGGCTTTCGGCTGCAACGAAAGCGCTTTCCTGTTCAACGTGTTCGTAGGCGTCGAGAAGGGTTGCCGTATAGTCGGTAAGCACGCTGCGAAACCGCACCGCATCTTGCGGGGGCAGTTGATTGGCGCGGAGCCACGTCGTACCGATGGCGTTTGCTTCGGTAATCACGAGATTGCGGCGAACGTCAAAGCGCCCCTCGGCCTGCGAAAACGACAGGCCGAGAACGAACGCCACAAGACCGAGAATTGCCGCCATGACCGTCGACCACAAGCCGGCGTCGATATGGGGCTTAACGGCCGGCGCCGGCAAATGGTAGGGAATCTCTACGGTTGCAATCACCGCCGCGAAGAGCAGCAGCGCCAGAAACCACGGAGGCGTTTGAAAAATGAGCCAGGTCAGAGTTTTTTCAGTTCCTCGAAGATCTGTTCGATGTCGGGTTCTTCACCGATATCGTGTACGTCGATATATCGTACCACGCCTTGCTTGTCGATGATGAAAACCGAGCGCTCCGGGAAGCCCTCTTTCCGCAAGACGCCGTATTTCGCCGCAACGTCGCCGTGCGGATAGAAATCGCAAAGGAGTGGAAATTTCACGCCGCCCATTGAGGTGGCCCAAGCACCGTTGGCAAATTTGGAATCCGACGAGATACCCACGACCTGGGTATCCAACCCGGCAAAGCGCTCGAGATTTCTATCGAGGCCGGGTATTTGGCTGGTTCAAACCGGGGTGAACGCGAGCGGATAGAAGACGAGGACGACGTTTTGTTTTCCGCGGTAGTCGGCGAGGCGCCATTTCTTGTCTTGATGGCTGACCAATTCGAAGTCGGGAGCTTGCGCGCCGACGCGCAAGGTCGAGGTTTGTGCCGCCGTCGACGTTCGGCCTTTGTTTACTGCCATGGGAACACGGTTCCGGCCCCCTTTCGTGTTTGCCTGCGCGGCCGCCGCCAGACCTCGTGCCACTCGGCAAATCGCTCGCGTGCGATCGCACGCTCCACGACGTGACCTTGAATCAAATCGCAGCCGGCTTCTTGGAGCCAGCCCCACGTTTCGTCGTCCTCGACGCCTTCAGCCACGACGCGCGTGCCGAGGCTATGCGCTAAATCGATTGCGCCGCGCACGATGGTGGCGCTGCGCGCGTCGCTCGTGATGCGCCCGACGAAGCGCCGGTCGATCTTCACGAGATCGGTTGGAATTTGCCGCAGAAATTCGAACGTCGCGTACCCCAATCCGAAGTCGTCGACCGCGATTTCGAGGCCGAGCTTGCGGCACTCTTGGATAAGGCCCGCCGCACACTCGTGATCGGTTACGCGATCGTGCTCGGTGATTTCGAGCGTCAGCAGCGAATAATCGATGTCGAGCGACTTCAGCCAGAAGAAAAACTCCGAGGCGCTCTCCGCGCTGTGCGCCGCCGCACCGATGTTGACGTGTACCGGCACGGAAATTCCGCGCGACCGCCAGTAGTCGGTGGCGTGCAGAGCGCTGCACGTCGCCCAGCGGTCGAGCATGATGCGGCGGTCGACGTCCATATCGCGGATGAGCGGCATCGCCGTCACGGCCTTTTCGTTCACGACGATCCGGCTCAGCGCCTCCGCACCCATGACGCGGCTGCTGAACGCGCAGACGATCGGTTGATAAAACAGTTCGAGGTCGAGTGCGGGGACGTCCGCACACGCACAAGGATCGAAAGTCTCGGTCATGCCGCCTCCTGCAGCGTTTCGTGGCCGATGGGAACGAGGGATTCACCGTCGCCGCCCAGCTTGAGCGTCGCGAGCAGCTCGTTCAGCCGCTCTGCTTGCTCGCGCACCACGAGGGCGGTGTCGTCCATGTGTGCGATTTGCGAAGCCATTTCGACCGTCGCGGCCGACACTTGCTCCGCGGTTGCTGCGTGCGCTTCCGACGTCGTCGCGATCGGCACCATCAAGTTCATCACGGAATCCGTGTTGGCTTTCATTTGCGTGGCCGCGCTCGCATTCTGTTCGATGACCGCGGAAACGCTGGTTACCATCGTGGTCAGTTCGTTCGAAGCGCCGCTGACGACGCTCGAACCTTGGGCGACGCGCGCCGCCACGCCGGCGGTTTCCGCGATCGTTTGCGTGAGCGTGCTGAGCGACTCGCGCGCCGTTCCGGCTAAACGGAGCCCGGTTTCCATCGCTTCCTTCGACGTCGCCATCGAGTGCGCGACGGCAGTCGTTTCGGTGTGGATGCCGTTGAGGATGCGCGCGATTTCAGCCGTCGATTGCGAGGAACGCTCCGCGAGTTTACGGATTTCCGAGGCGACGACCGCGAAACCGCGACCGTGCTCGCCGGCACGCGCCGCTTCGATCGCGGCGTTGAGAGCGAGCAGGTTCGTTTGATCCGCGATTTCGTCGATGGCAGAGACGATCTTGACGATCTCTTCGGAACGCGTGACCAGCACCTGCATGGCCGAAATCGTCACGTCGGTGTGCGAGCGCAAATCTTCGATGGCTTCGGCAGCTTGCTGGACGGCGGCTTGCCCGGTGAGCGCTTCGCGGTCGGCACCTTGTGCGGATGAGGTCAACTGCGCTCCAAGCGTTGCGAAGGTCGACACTTGGTCGTCGAGGGAACGCACGAGCTGCGCGGCTCGCTCGACGGCGGCAGCTTGGTCGCTTGCGCCAAGCGCAATTTGCTGCGAGGCCGCGGAGAGTTCTTCAATGGCCGCGGACGACGCGGTGACGTCTTCCGACTGCCGCCGGGAGCTGGTCGCGACGCTATCCACGGCGCTGGTGATTTCGGTAACCGCGATGCGGGCTTGCTGCGTCGATGCGACGATCGACTCGCCGGTCGAGTTCATCTCGCCCGCAGCGTGTTGCACCGTACGCATGATGCCGCTCAGTCGCTTCGTCGCATTCGTCCAGGTCGTGCTGATGCCGTTCAATCCGCAGACGAGCGTGTTGTAGCTGGCGACGAGCTCGGAAACTTCGTCCGATCCGCGTGCTTCGACGATGTCGCGGCGCGATGCAAAGCGTGCGGTGAGATCACCCGACTCAAGCGCCGACAGCGCGCCGCTGAGCGTCGTGAAGTCTTCCGCGACGATTTGCCCGAGAAGGTGTGAAATCTTCACCAGACGGCGCGAGGTGCGCCGAGAAATCAAGATGGCCGCGACGATGCTCGAGAGCAGAGCGAATGCGCCGCACGCCATCAACCCGATGGTCGCGTTACGGCGAGCATTTTCAAAGCCGGCTTGCGCGGATATGACGTCGAGATTTGCGCCTTCGGCGATCGATTGCACGGCGTCGTCGATTTGATTGCTCACCGTGATGCGCTCCGCGCGCGCCTTTCCGAGCGGCGACAAGCGCCCCGCGTCGGTGTTCGAGAATGCGAGCGCCTGCGGATCCGCGCGGAGCATCTCGTTCGTGTCTTTATCGTAGGTCTTGAGCGCTTGATGGAGCGCGGGAAGCTGCGAACGCGCGGCCCCTTCGACGTCGCGATCCAACTCGTCGATGCCCTGGTGGACGCTATCGAGGCCGCCGAGCACGGCCTGGCGCGTGGCGTCGTTGGGATGCGTTTCGAAATCGCGAAAGGCCGACCGCACCGTCAGCGTCGCAAACGGAATGGCTGAGGCCTCGTTCGCGAGGACGCGGACGTGATTGAGCCGGTCCTTGGCGACGCCCAAAGAGTCGATGCCCCACACCGCCACGGCGATGAGCGCCGCGAGCAACGCGAGGGGAACGGCAAAACCCAGGGCGAG
The DNA here is from genome assembly GCA_019236495.1 of Vulcanimicrobiota bacterium. Taxonomy (GTDB): domain Bacteria; phylum Vulcanimicrobiota; class Vulcanimicrobiia; order Vulcanimicrobiales; family Vulcanimicrobiaceae; genus JAFAIW01. The sequence continues at coordinate 3,887 of JAFAIW010000234.1, forward strand.
TTGACGCGCGATCGTGAAACGCATGTCGCTTTTTCCTTTCGAACTAGGCGGCGAGACGCGCTTGGGGCGCCGCGGGTGCCAGCACGACGTCTTCCAACTCCGTGCGGACGCGATTGAGAACGTGGATCTGCTCGCGGAGGGCCGCGGCGATGACCGCCATTTGGACGAGGGGGGAAGCATCGGCGGCCGGGACGGACGGGATCTTCAAAGCTTTCATGGACCACATGATAGCCGCCCCACTTTTCTGGGGGGTTCTTAACAGATTCCGGCAGATAACCAGCCGCTAACTCCGCCCTCCGAACCGAGAATCGTTCGGCGGTCGAAGGCGATCCGTGCGGGAAATAACCAACGCATCACCAGCAGTTAACCGAATGCTCGGTGTGGAAAACTCCGAGCCTGGGAGGTGCGCGCTATCAATCTCCCCCGTGCGGGCGTCCTCGAACGGATCATTCGGGCCAATCCGCGGATCGTCACCATCGTCACCGGGCCCGGCTGGGGCAAAAGCTTCTTAGGGAAGGAGCTGGCGCGTGCATTGCCCGGCAGCACCGTTGTCGAGTTCCGCAACGCACGCAGTGCCGAGGCGGCCAATGCCCGCCTTGCCGAGGCGCTCGCAGCGCGTCCACAGCCGCCGTCGGGGTTTTTGATTCTCGACGACATCGACGAGCTCGCCGCGGTGGATCCCGAGGGAACGGTCCTCGACGAGCTGCTTTCCGCCGCGGAAAAACACGGCCGCATCGCGCTCCTCTCGCGCAACGCGATCCCGCTCGACTTGACGCGCTACGCTGCGCCGCACGAAGTGCTCTCGCTCAAACGCCAAGATCTTGAGCTCACGGCGCAAGAGAGCCTCAGCGCGCTCTCCGCTTCGAACGAGCCGCGCGAAGTCGTGGAACGCGCTCTGGAACTCTCCGGCGGATGGGCGGTCGCGACGCTCTTCTTCTCGCGGCTCGCGCGCGAAGGCCGATTGCGTGAGGCGGTCGAGAAT
>JAFAIW010000227.1 GCA_019236495.1 Vulcanimicrobiota bacterium
GGTCTCGAACCCAACCGCCGCGTCCGCATCTTCAAACACCTCGAATAGTTCCGCCGTGGGGATTTAGCTACGGAGCTTCAAACGCGCCCATCGTACAGTTTGGCATGTGTGACGTTCCAAAGTCGCGGCTGTTTCCGCGCTCGTCCGTCGAGATGGTCGTACCGTTGCAGCCGAGGCCGTACGGAACCACGTTCAAAGCCCCGGACCCGGCCGTCGTTGCGATGGTGAACGGCCCGTAGATGCTCCCGTTGAGGGCCGCCGCAGCCGCGAGTTGCGGGTCGGAAGCGATGTTGTTCGCGGTGCTTCCGCTCGGCGCACCTCCCGTCGTCACGCCGCCCTGAATGTCGTTATAGTCTTGCGAGACGATGCTGAACTGGTTGTTGATGCCGGAGGTTGCACCGCCGTTTCCGTACGCGAAGACATCGCCGTTGATCGTAATCGTGCCGACGGACAGCACGTTATAGACGTTCCCGCTGGTCGAGGCCGCGATGGCGGTACCGCGCACGATCGTCGACATGTAGATGTTCATGGTGGTGTTGTTGAAGATGTTGCCGCCGAGATTCGACGAAGAATTCCCGTAAAACGTCGAATTCTGAACCGTCGTCGGGCTGCCGCCGTTATTGTAGAAACCCGCTCCGCTCGCGCTGGTCGATGCGGTCAAGGCGTTGTTCGAGATCGTGCTCTTGTCGATCGTCAAGAGCGTGCCGCTTGCCAAGTACACGCCGGCGCCTTGAATGACGTTCACACCGGTACCGGTTATCGAATTCGAATCGACCGTCGTACGGCTGATGAGGTCGGCAGCGGCGCCCATGCCGTAGAAGCCCGCGCCTGCGCTCGACGCGATGTTGTTCGAGATCACCGAGCTGTCGATGGTGAAACTCCCGGCCACGCAGATGGCCCCCCCGTTGCCCGTGCCGCCGTTGGGAATGTTTCCGAGCGCGCTGTTGCCGGTAAACGTCGCGCCGGTAATGGTCCCGCCATTGGCGTTGATCGCACCGCCCGCGCCCGAAGCGCCCGCAATCGAGGTGATTCCGGCCGTGTTGTTGGCATAGGTGCCGCCGTTGATCGAGAGATTTCCGCCCGCGTAAATGGCCCCGCCGAAGGACGTAAATCCGGCGGTAGTCACCGCGAGGTTGTTCTTGTACGTGCCGCCGGTGATCGTGATCGTGTTGTAGCCGGTGACCGCGCCCCCGGTAGCGCCGTCTTGGCCTTGGGATACGTTGCCTGTGGTCACGCCCATCGTATCGTTGGTCAAGGTGAGCGCAGATGAAGGGGTTGCGTACACTGCCCCGCCCTGTCCTTGGCTCGCACAGGCCGCACACGAGAGCGCTTGATTTCCGTCGAACGTGCTGTTGCTGATCGTCTGCGTCGCGCCGTTCGCATACATCGCGCCGCCGAAGCCGAAATTCGGGCCCGCGACGTTGTTCGTAAAGGTGTCCGTGTCGACCGTCGCAGTCACAGCCAAGTAGAGCGCGCCGCCCGCGGCCTGCGTCGAGTTATTCGTAAACGTGTCGTGAGTGATGCTGGCGACGCCGGCGTTGACGTCGATCGCGCCACCACCCGTGCCTGCCGCAGAGTTTCCGGTGAATGTCGAATTGGTCACGGTCAACGAGCCGCCGTTCGAATAAACGGCGCCGCCCGAGTTCGTGGCGGTGCCGCCCGTGAACGTAGCACTGTCCAGCGTCAGCGTTCCAACGTTCGAGAACATGCATCCGTTCGTGCACGGGCCGGCTGAAGCCGTGAAAGCCAGGTGATCGAACGTCGACGTCACGCCCGCGTTGACCGTGAATCCGCCCGCGGCGGCGCTGTTGACGGTGACCAACGCCGACCCGGGGCCGTGAATCGTCAGATTGTTCGTCGCCACCGTGATCGGCGAGAGCAGGTTGATCGTCGCCGGCGTCGCGAGAATGAAGGTGATCGTATCGCCGGCATTCGCGTTAGCGATAGCGTTGCGCAGCGATCCGGGTCCTGCGTCGTTGTTGTTCGAAACGACCGGTCCGAGGGTGACGTTGATCGCGTTCTGCGCGCTGGCGACGATCGTTTGCGTCTTGCTGCCTTGATCGAGCGCAAAGCCGCCCGCATTATTGGCACTGTACGTCGTCGCGGTGAACGTGTCGCTGCCGGGCGGTGCGTTGACCGTTTCCGTGCACGTGATCGGCGGCCCGTTCGTGCAGCCGCCGGTCGACGCCGTGACGTTGAAGATCTGCGGAGCAAGCGCGTTCACCACGACCGAGATCGAAAGCGTCGCGGGATCGATGGTGTCGGGTTTGCGCTCCGAACCGCTCCGTGCGATCGGAACGGTGAAGGTGATCGTCGCCTGCGTCATGGCGCCGTGCGCGGCTGGGCCTGCGGGTGCTGCCGGCACCGCCGAAGAGGATCCACCGCCGCCGCCGCAGCCAGCGAGAAGCGACGCAAAAACCGCGAGCGTAGTGACAACTCGCATAGTGCCTCCCTGCAAAGAGTCCGCAAAACGTTCGATGGGAAGCGACCCGGCGCCCTCTTGAGGCGCGTTGAAGTTGCCCTCCATGGCGAGGCGCGAACGTTACTTGATGCTGACGTCGCCGGTGTCGGTGATGAAGAACTGCGTGTCGTACGCCATCATTTCATCGTTGACTTTGATGCGGCTGTGGACGTGCACGCGGTGACGCTGCGTGCCATCGGATTTTTTTTGTACGCCGCTGTAAAAGAGTTTCACGAGAGGACTTTGCCCTTCGCGCGGTTGTTCGAGCTTATTTTGCTCCACCAAAATCGAGACGATCTTCTGTTGCACCGCCAGCGGTAGAAGCCGGTACGCGTCGTCGGGCTTTTGCTCTTCTTGCTCGACCTTCGGGGGTTCGGGCATGTCGTTGACGTGCCGCACGATCAAGTCCCAGTGGTCGGCCGCGATTCCGGTGAAGCTGCAACCGTACCGATTCCACTGCTTGCCTTTGTGGGGCACCTGGTCGGCCCAAACGCGCCTGAGCCGAATGGGGATTTTGGTATCCCGAATCTGGCAAACTACGGTGAAATCTTCGGCGGCGATCGTCTGCTCGATCGCAAAAACGAGGCCGTTCGGCGAGATCTCCACCCCCAAACCGGGGATCATCTTTTCGGGTCCTTGTTGCCACCACAAATGAAATGCACCGGAACGACGCTTATACTGGCGACGTTCTCGGCCTAGGAACCAGTCGATGACTTCGCTCAGCGGCGAGTCGGACAATGGCATATTTAGTATTTCGTTGAAACCGCCGGAAATGTTTATCACCTTCGAGGGCATCGAAGGCTGCGGCAAAACGACGTTGATGGGGGCGCTGGCGCAACGCTTGGGAATTGCCGGTAACGACGTCGTCTTGGCGCGCGAGCCGGGTGGAACCCCCGCAGGAGATCGTATCCGAGCGCTTTTCCTCGCCCCGGAAACGCGCCTGAGTCCGCTGGGTGAGGTCTTGCTCTTGAACGCATCGCGGGCGGAGCTCGTCCGCGACGTTATCCACCCGGCGCTTCAGCGCGGGGCCACCGTGTTGTGCGATCGGTTTGTCGATTCCACCCTCGCATATCAAGCATTTGGGCGCGGCCTGTCGAGCGACATGATTCGCAGCGTGAACGCAATCGCAACCGGCAATCTCCTTCCCACGTTGACGTTCTTGTTGGACGTCCCGGTGAGCGTATCGCGCGAGCGCGTCGGACGCCGGCTGCAAACCGAAGGAGCAGAGACGGACCGTTTGGAGTCGGAAGACGATGCGTTTCACGAACGAGTACGCGCGGGATTCTTGGAACTCGCCGAGCACGACTCGCGCTTCGTCGTGCTCGATGGAACGCTCCCTCCGGAAACACTGCTCGAACGCGCCGCACAGCGCGTGAATGGAGTACGCCGATGAGTGCGCTCCGGTTCGATGTCGAAGGGGCGGAAGGGCCGAAGACGTTTTTCTCGCGTATGAAAAAGGGCGAAATTGGCCATGCGTACCTTTTCAGTGGTCCGGCCGGCGTGGGGAAGAAGACGTTCGCGCGCCGCTTGGCTCAATCGTTGTTGTGTGAGGCTCCGCACGATCGAATTCTTGGTTACGACGGCACGTGCGCGTCGTGCCGGCAGATCGACGCGGGAACGCATCCGGATCTCTTTGAAAGCGACGGCGCGCTAAAGATCGGTGACCGCGAAGCGAGCCTGGGCTTTCATGAAGGTGACGATCTGACCGCACGCGATCTGGTGCGGCAACTCGCGTTGCAATCGTATGCCGGCGGATTTCGCATTTGCATCTTGGGCGACGTCGACTTCGCGACGCACCACGCTGCCAATGCGTTGCTCAAGTTTTTCGAAGAGCCTCCCGCTTCGGTGATCTTCCTCTTGACGACGGCGGCTCCCGGAAGATTGCTTTCAACGATTCGGTCGCGCTTCGTCGAAGTACGCTTTTCCGCACTCACCCACGCGCAAGTTCAGACGATTTTGGAGGCCGACGGTGTGGCGCCGAAGGAAGCGAAGCTCGCCGCCACGCTCGGCCAAGGAAGCGTGACGCGCGCGCGTGCCGCCATCGCGGATGACGAGCAGAGCCTTCGTGCCGGCGTCATCGGTTGGTTTTTTCAAGTGATCGACGGGCGAACGCCTCCGGAAACATGGGCCACCCGCGAAACGCTTGATGAAGGACTCGAAACGTTGAAGACGCTCGTTCGCGATTGGGCGGCGCTCTCGATCGCAGGTCCGGATGCGCCGGTACTTTCCGCCGACCACGTGAAGGCTCTGCGCAAGTTACAACCGCTGGCAGCCGGAGACGTCCAGCGAATTCTTGCGCGACTCGGCGATGCACAACAGCTGGCGGAAACGAATGTCAGTCCGGGTTTGGTCGCCGAAATGGTTCGCATGCATCTCACCCGTTAGGCCGGCAATATGACAGGTTCTGTCATATTTCGTCACGCAGTATCGCACCATGCGCTCGCACCGGCTGCTCGAAATTCTGCTGAAGCTGCAGGCTTCGCGAAAACTCTCGGCACGGACCCTAGCGCGCGATCTCGAGGTTTCCGAGCGAACGATCTATCGCGACGTCGAAGCGCTGTGCGCGGCAGGGGTGCCGCTCTATGCCGAGCGCGGCGCGAGCGGCGGCATCGTGCTCGCCGAGGGATACCGCAAGGCTCTCACGCAATTCGACGATGCGGAACTTCGCGCGCTCTTCATTTCGGCCGAGCAAACGCTGGCAGATTTGGGTCTCGGCGACGCACGGCGTTCGGCATTTACAAAACTCAGTGGGGCATTGAGCGCCGCCGACCGGGGGGCGGTCGATCGCGCGCGCAATCGCGTGCATCTCGATCAACGCCGTTGGCATCAAGAGCCGGCCGCTCCGGTCCACCTTTTGGCGCTGCGTCACGCGGTTTGGGAAGATCGCCGCATTTTGCTCCGCTACCGCGACCGCGCCCGCAGCGAATCGGAGCGTACGGTCGATCCGTTGGCGCTCGTATCGAAAGCCGGTGTGTGGTACCTCGTCGCCCGCGCCGGCGACGAGTTTCGAACCTTTCGCGTGGAACGCGTCAGCGCGGTCGAGCTACGCGAGCGCTTCGAGCGGCCCGCGGATTTCGATCTCGAAAGGTACTGGCGCGAATCGCTCGCGCGCTGGGCAGACGCCGCGCCCGGGTGCTGGGCCACGCTCCGCGTTTCGGCGCACGACCTCGATGCAATCGGCGCGTATTGGTCGCTCGAAATTGCCGAGCGCAACGAGTCCGCCGGCACGGTCGTGGTGCGCGTGGGCTTCCCCTCGCTCGACGCGGCGGCGTTTCAGGTCATCGCTTGGGGCAATAACGCGGAAATATTGGATCCGGCAGAGCTCCGCGCGACCGTCGTGGCGCGTGCTCGGGACGCGCTCGTTCGTTACCAGCGATAGAACGCCACGTCGTCGTATTGACGCGCGGACGCAAACGCGAGATATGCCAGCACGATCGACTGAATCAGCACTTGCGCGGCGCCGCCCCATTGCACCGCATAAAGGTTGACCATGGGCGCGAGCAGCGTTCCGACGTAGAAATAGAGGAAGATCGCCACGATCGTCAGCACCGCCGCAGCCGGCACGTCGGCGCGAACCTTTTCGACCGAGTAGTTGACCGCTGAAAAGCCTGGAATCCCGCCGATGGCGGCCGCCGGAAGAGTGTAAATGAGAAACATCAAGACCACCGCTTGCAAGAGCAAGCTGACCGCGGGAATCGCCCCCGCGATCATGCCGCCGATGAGACCAGCTACGTACAGAATGAAGATAAAGCCGAGGGTAGCCCAAAGGATGTTCCCGGCTTTTCTTTTTGCGTCGTCCCAGCTGCGCGCGAACGATGCGCGCCCCGAGCGCCAGGCGTTCTCCGCGATAACGATCGAGACTCCAAATGCGAAACCCGTCAAGAGCGTGAAGCACAGCTCGATGATCCCATTCATCAGGCCGCCGAGTGGATCGACGAGCGGGCCGCGAACGTACCCGAACAACAAGTGCAACACGCCGACGCAGAGCGGTGGTACGATCGCAATCGGGTTGCGCAAAAGCAGCGGAACGGCGCGCAGGTAAAGGCCGAGCTCTACCTTAGAACGCATGCTAGGCGCGGGCACCCAGCAGGGCGTTGCCGCAACCGCAGGTGCGCTCCGCCGGGATGTTTGCGACGATCGTGAAGATCGCGTCTCTCACGCGAGAGTTGTTGCGGTTGAAGACTTCGATGACTTCGTGATGGGAAACGGGCTTGATCCCATTCTGCCCTTCCAGCCCAACGTCGTAATCGGTAATCAGCGAGATGTTGACGTAGCAGATCTCCAGTTCCCGCGCTAAATACGCCTCGGGGTACTGCGTCATGTTGATGACTTCCCAACCCATGCCCGAAAACCACTTCGATTCCGCTCGCGTCGAAAAACGCGGCCCTTGAATGACGACGACGGTCCCGCCATCGTGCGTCGTGATTTTCTTTTCGCGCAGCGCCGCTACCGCGAGGGGCCGCAGCTGCGGGCAATACGGGTCTGCAAAGCTCACGTGCGTGGTGATCGGCCCGTCATAAAACGTATCTTTCCGGCCGGTCGTGCGATCGACGATTTGATCGCAGACGACCATGTCGCCCGGCTTCACGCTGGCGACGAGCGAACCGCACGCCGTTGGGCCGATTAGTCGCGTAACGCCCAGCATCTTCATCGCGTACAGGTTTGCCCGGTAATTGATCGCTTGCGGAGGGAAACGGTGATCCTTGCCGTGCCGGGGCAAGAATGCGACGCGCTTTCCCGCAATTTCTCCGAGGGCGACGCGATCGCTCGGCGGCCCAAAGGGCGTCTCGAGCGTTACCTCGCGCGCGTTTTCGATCAACGAATAGAAACCCGAGCCTCCAAATACGCCGATCTCGGCACGTTCCGTGGTGTGCATGTTCTCCAGTTCGGGAAGAGGGGAATTCGGCCGGTCTCATTCGAGGTCGAGCGCCGCGCCCCTCGAACAGCGTTGTATGGAGCTCGAGCGCTGGGCGACATTCGATTGCTTCGGCACGCTGGTTAGCTGGCAGCGTGGATTTCCGGCGATTTTGCGCGCGATTGCAAACGACCGTGCGGACGAGCTTGCAAGCGCATATCATCCGTTCGAAGCGCGGATTGAAGCGGAGCCGTACCGGCCCTACAAAACCGTGCTTGCCGAGGCGCTTCGCCTAGCCGCGGAAAGCATTGCGCTTCCGCTCGCGCATCCGCAAATTCTGGCTCAACGTTGGGATACACAACCCGTCTTCGATGACGTCGCGCCGGCGCTGCACGCCCTACGCGCTGCGGGGTGGCGCCTCGGCGTGCTCACGAACTGCGATCGCGACCTTTTCGCACGCACGCGTGCGACCTTACCGGTGGACGTCGACCTGATCGTTACCGCGGAGGACGTGCGCGCTTACAAGCCGGCGCACGAGCACTTCAAAGAATTCGAGCGCCAAACCGGCGTGGCGCGGGATCGTTGGGTGCACGTCGCGTGCAGCTGGTTTCACGACATCTCGCCCGCGCGCGCCCTCGGAATCAAGCGCATATGGATCGACCGCGACCGCACCGGCGAAGATCCAACCGCCGCGTCCGCCGTCTTGCCGGACCTCACCGACCTTCCCGAGGTCGTGGAGCGAGTCTAACTTTCCGCGCGTTCGATGAGTTCGAGGCGATTGCCGAAGGGGTCGTCGATCATCGCGCGCCGCGCGCGGTCCGTGGTTTCGGAAAATCGAATCGCTACGCCGCTATCCTGCAGCTGCGCCATCATCGCGTCGAAATTCGAACAAACGAGCGCGGGGTGTGCTTTGCGCGAGGGCCGGAACTCCGTGCTCTCCACCCCAACGTGAATCTCCACGCCGCCGCTTTGAAACCAGCATCCGCCGCGGTGCGCGATCTCGGGCGGTTTTGGAATTTCGACCATTTGCAAAACGTCGACAAAGAACGCGCGAGCCATTCGCTCGCCGCCTTCCGGTATCGCGAGTTGTACGTGATCGAACGCTACGAACGGAACGTCGAGTTCGGGTTCCACGCCTAGCGGTTGAAGTCGCCCGGTTTCAAATCTTCGATGAATTTCTTGAACCGCTGGACGTCGGCTTCGTCGGTTCCTTTGTCGGAGACCGTTTCTTCGAGAACGATCTTGTCGGAAACGAAAATGGGAGCTTGCATGCGCAAAGCCAGCGCAATACCGTCGGAAGGGCGCGCATCGATTTCCTGAAGCTCGCCGTTGGTGCGAACGATCAGCTTGGCAAAAAACGTGGATTCTCGAATATCGTGGATGACGATTTGTTCCAAACGAGCATCGAGCGCTTCCAGGAGCGTCTTCATCAAATCGTGCGACAAAGGACGCGGAACGGGTGCGCCTTCCAGCGCGAGCGCAATTGACGTCGCTTCGAATGGACCGATCAAAATCGGCAGAAAGCGCTTTCCTTCGACGTCTTTGAGGATGACCACGGGGTCGTGCGTAAGCAGGTCGATCCCGAGTTTGTCAACCTTCATCTGGCGCATCACGGTATTCTATCCTACGGCCTGAGTGCGAATCCTTGGTGACCAAGCGCGGCCGAGGGAAGCGTCCCCGGGCGGCCGAACCTGAGCGGCCCCATGGCCTTATCGTGCGGAATCGTCGGCTTGCCGAACGTCGGCAAGTCCACAATCTTCAATGCCTTGACGCGCTCGGCGCAGGCCCTCGCTGCAAACTATCCCTTCGCTACGGTAGATCCGAACGTCGGCGAGGTTCCCGTTCCCGACGAGCGGCTTGCAGTCTTAGGGAAGCTCGTCAACACGCAACGCATCGTCCCGACGTCGGTGCGCTTCGTCGACATTGCAGGGCTCGTGCGTGGGGCGAGCACCGGTCAAGGCTTGGGAAACGCGTTCCTCAGCCACATTCGAGAAACCGATGCGGTTGCGATGGTCGTGCGTTGTTTTCGCGACGACAACGTAACGCACGTGGAGGGCACGCCCGATCCGGCGCGCGACATCGAAATCGTTTCCATCGAAATGGCACTCGCCGACATCGCGGCGGTTCGAAAGAAACGCGAACGAATGGAACGCGAGGCGAAAGCCGATCCGAAGCTGGCCTATCGCGTGGACGCCGCGAATCGGCTGATCGAAGCCCTCGAACGGAATCAGCCGGCCCGCCGCTTTTCGGCCGATTCCGCGGAAGGCGAGCTCGCGCGCGAGTTGTTCCTGCTGACGGCAAAGCCGTTACTCTACGTCGCGAACGTGGACGAAGTTCAGATCGCGAATCCGGGACCGCTGCTTGCGTCGGTTCGCGAAATTGCGGCGGAAGACGGAAGCGGCCTCGTGACGTTCTGCGGCAAGGTCGAATCCGAGCTTGGCGGCCTAAGCGAGGAGGAGGCGGCGGAGTTCCGTGGTGAGCTGGGCCTCGACCGCAGCGGCCTCGACCGTCTGATCGTCTCGGCCTACGAGCTGCTGGGCTTGATGACGTTTCTGACCGCGGGTGAGAAGGAAGTGCGTGCCTGGACGATCCGCCGAGGGACCCGAGCGCCGCAAGCCGCCGGCGAGATCCACAGCGACATCGAGAAGGGCTTCATTCGGGCGGAAATCGTGACGTACGAGGATTACGTGCGCTTCCGCACGATGGAGGCGATCAGAGCGGCCGGCGCGCTGCGCAGCGAGGGCAAGGAGTACGTGATGCAGGAGGGCGACGTCGTCAACTTCCGGTTCAACGTTTAACTAGGGATTGCGCGCGTCCGGGCCCAAGGTAGGCCCATGACGACTGCGGTTCGCGAAGTCTCGGTTTTCGGCGACGGGATCGCCTATTTCAACGAAGCGTCCGAATTCCTCAAACTCGATTCCGGCACGCGCGCGATTCTCACGCACCCTTCCCGTCAAATCATCTTTTCGATTCCGTTTCAACGCGACACCGGTGACTTCGAAGTCTACACCGGCTATCGCGTGCAGTACAATTTTTCGCGCGGTCCGGCGAAGGGCGGCATTCGGTATCATCCGGGCGTAACGCTCGATGAAGTCACTGCGCTGGCTTTCTGGATGACGTGGAAGTGTGCGGTCGTCGACCTGCCCTTTGGGGGCGGTAAAGGCGGCGTGACGTGCGATCCGACGCAGCTTTCGATGAACGAGATCGAACGTATCACGCGCCGGTATGCGGCGGAACTGGTCGAAGTCGTCGGGCCGGATAAAGACGTGCCGGCGCCCGACGTCAACACGACGCCGCAGATCATGGCGTGGTTCATGGACACGTACTCGATGCACGTTCGGCAGAACGTGGCAGGCGTCGTCACCGGCAAACCGCTTGCGATCGGAGGATCGCGCGGGCGTGTCGAGGCAACCGGCCGCGGCGTAACGATTTGCGCGCTCGACCAAATGGCCGAGATGAACATGAAGCCCGAAACGGCTCGCGTCGCGATACAGGGGTTCGGGAACGTCGGCATGTACGCCGCAAAGCTGTTTGCGGAGCGGGGCTGCAAAGTGGTCGGCATCTCGGACGTAACGGGCGCGTATTACAACCCCGCCGGAATCGACATTGCAAACGCCATTGCTTTCGTACAGGAATATCACTCGCTCGAAGGATTTCGCGGTGGCGACAAGATCACCAACGCGGATCTTCTCACCAGCCAATGCGACGTGCTGGTTCCGGCCGCGCTCGAAAAAGTGCTTACTGCGGAAAATGCCAAGAACGTCAACGCTCGGCTCATCGTCGAAGGCGCAAACGGACCAACGACGCCGGACGCGGCGCGGATTTTTCGCGAGATGGGAATCGAAGTGATTCCCGACATCATGGCAAACGCCGGGGGCGTGACCGTTTCGTATTTCGAGTGGGCTCAAGACCGCATGGGATACTTCTGGAAAGAATCGGAAGTCAACGAGCGGCTCGAAGACACGCTGCTCACCAACTTTCACCAGCTGCGCGAATTGGCAAAGCGGCACAACACGACTCTCCGCACCGCCGCGTATATGCTCGCCATCGACCGCGTCGTCCAGGCTCTCAAACTCCGCGGAGTATACGCCTAACCCCGCGTGTCATCCTGAGGGCCTGCACTGAGGCTCTCGAAGTGTGCGAGCGCGACAGCGCGAGCCTCGAAGGGCCGACGCGAGGGTGCTACACGCGGGAGCCTTTAGAGCAGATGAATGCCCGCTTCGGGCTCTTCGGGGATCGGCTGCTCTTGCGTCACGGGTTCGGTCGGAAGATCGGCGACTTTCCAGGCGGCGAAACCGCCTTCGAGCGCAACCGCGCCGCGATATCCCTGTTCGCGCAGCTTGGCCGCGACGGCCGTGCACGAGTTTCCGCTGCCGCAATACACGACGATCTCACCGTCGCGCGGAAGCGGAAGCGTGAGGTTCGTTGCCTCCAAGAGCTTCTTCTGATCGTAACGGAGCGCGCCGCGGATTTGCTCTCCGTCGGCATGCTTTCGCACGTCGAGGAACGTGACCGTTCCCGGCGCTTTCCGTTTAACGTCATCCACCGTCACTTGTTCGCGCGTCTCGCTCATGGCGGCATTGTACCCTTATTGAGGAATGCCGCCCGTCGGAGCCAACGGCGTAGGGAATTGGATGATCAGGTTCGGATCGGTTCCTTTGATCGTGGCGATCTGCACCGCCCCGAGCGGCGGCAACGAGGCACCCGAGACGCCGAATGCGGTGTCGATTGTTTGAATGTACGCATTGGCGATCAGTGCGTAGCCGGTGTTCGACGGATGCAAGCCGTCGAGGCTCGTCAGTCCTCCGAAGAGATTCAGCGTTACCTTGCTTCCAGCTGGACCCGGTTGCCCGTTACAATTCGGCGGGGCGCTGCCGTCGATGCAGGCCACATTCCCGGCTGCGGTAATCCCGGCGAAGATCGCATGAATGTCGACGAGCGGCGCTCCGGTTGCAGACGCGACGTTCGTGATGGCACCGTTGTACGCGGTGTTCATCGATGAGACCGTGGCAGCGAAGCTGTCGATCAGATAGACCGACCCCATGCCCGACCCTTTGCCGCTGGGATCGAGCGCGGGTGCCGGGCTGGTGCTCGTCGCGAGAGCGGTCGCGATCGCGCCGATCGTGGTGAGATATCCGCTCTCCAGGAGATATCCGTTTGGCCCAACGCCGTACGTCGTCTGCAGATAAGACTGCGTCGCCGGCACTTCGGCTTGCAGGGCGGCGAGCGGCGGGAACTTTCCTTGCGCGGTGAGTGCCGCAAGACCCAGATTGTTATACGTTGCCGCGATCGCATTGCTCAGGTTCGAAACTTTGGTGAATTGAGGCGTGCTCAGAATGTCGGGGAGATTCGCAACCACGACGCGCGCGCCGGCGTGCTGCAACTGCGTAACGATCGAGGTGAGATCGGTTTGGAATTGCTGCGGCGTGTCGACGAAAGTGGCGAGTCCGCCCGAGAAGGTATAGTGGAGAATGTCGTTTGCGCCGAGCCAAACGGTGGCCAGTGTCGGCTTCGCCGAAACGGCCGCGCCGACTTCGGTCAATGGGCTGACGCTCGATGCGTACCGGTACAACACCGGATAGAAATTGTTCGATTCGCTCGATAGCAGCGTTTGCAGCGAGCCGGAGGTTGGATCTCCGGGGATGACGGGATACGTGCATCCCGGCGGCGCCGCCGGCCCCGTCAGCGGATTGTTCATCGTGAGGGCTTCGTGCGTCGTGATGCCGGGAATCCCGAGATCCAAATTCGCGGGGGCGCTCGTCGAGAGTTGCGTGGTTGAAGCGCTGCTCAACGCGAATGCGGCTTGATTGAACGAATCGCAGCTCGGATGGCTCGGCGCGATGAACGTCGCGGTATTGTAGACCAGTTGCGATCCGAGGCCGGGCGCCTTGATGAGCGGTACCGCGGCTTGTGCGGCAGTCGCGCCCTTCGCCTGCGCGGTCAAAAGATAGAAGAAGCCGTTTTCTTGAGTCGGCGGAACCGCATTGCCCGGCAAGACGTTCGAGGCGGGACTCGTCGCGGTGGGATCGCCGAGAAGTCCACCCGACTCGACGCCTGCGGTCAGACTGTCGCCGACGCCGACGATCGTCGTGAGAATGGAATTCCCGGTCTGCGGCGGCACCGCCGCGGGCGCCGACGTGGAATTGCTGCTGCCGCTGCACGCAGCCAGTGCAACGAGCGTGAGAAGCGCCAACGGGCGCGTGAACATCTTTTTCATTTTGCCGCTTCCTATGATTAGAACGGAATGACGCTCGGCGAGCCGATGCCGACTTGGAATTGAAGCTGGGTGGCTTTGAGGCCGCCGATCTGCGGAACCGCGCCGTGAACCGAACAGGGCAGCGCGTAGCAGGTCAGGCTGCTGACGCCGTAGGGCGTCTCATTTGTGGGACCGCCGCTATTGAGCGTAAACTGCACGAAGCCTTCTTTGGTGATTCGTTGAGAAACGCCGGCGAAGTACGCGATCAAATGCTGTGGATAGATGTCGGTGGGCAGGTAATCGCGCGAGCTTTGCGGTTCGAAGAAGATTTTGGTCGTGCGCGTGGCGTTGTACTCGATGTACAGAATTTGATACAGTTGCGCGCTATTACCGGTCGCGTTGATTCCGTTATTGTGCGTCAGCCACGACGGTGCAATGGTGAACGTTCCGAACATCCGCGGGGTCGCCAAAAACGGGAGGGTGACCGCCACCGAATTGATTTGCACGGTTCGGGTGTTAACGTTCGTGATGGGGGGCCCATCCGGAGCATTGGTCGTGAACGGAACGACGTCGGTTCCATTTCCCGATTGTGAAATGTACGACGAGCGAGAAACGTACGTGGGCGTGATGACGACCGGCAGGCGTTTGCCGATATAGAACAGTTTCTCCAGCATGAACAGAAGGAATTTATCCTTCGTCGTGACGTTGATGCGCGGGTTAATGCCCGTGCAGGTCGTGCCGCCGGGACCGGGACTGCTGTTCCCGCTTAGGTCGACGCACCCGATCGGGTTGGCGAACCCGTGCAGATAAATCGGCACTTGCCCGCTATTGAAGCCGTACGGTTGATGCTGCAACTCGTAGTAGCTGGCAACGAAGCGGAGGTTACTTGCAAAACCCTTTCCGCTGAAACCATAGCCGAGCAGACCGTCCATGCCGCCGGGCAAACCCGAGTTTGCATTCCCGATGTTGCCGTATGCCCACGCCGACGAGAAATCCAGTTGGTACGTCAATCCGACCGGCAAGCCCGGTTGTGCCGGCCGCCCCACGGGCTGCTGGCTGACGGGCGGAACCTGCCCGATCGTTTCGTGCGACTGCATCGCGTTGCGCAAAGCCAACGTTGCCGCGGGCACGACTTGCGTTGCGAAAGCATCGCCGTTGTCCGCCGCGGCGGGACCGGCGAACGCCAACGCAGATGCGGCGAGCGTGAACGCCGCCGCAATGCGAAGTGAGGTTCGTACCATATACGTCTCCAAGGAGGAAGGGGAGGCTATTAAATTTATCAGCTCCCCGCTGCCGAAGAAACGTACGCTTAAGGAGGTTAAATCCCTTGGCGTCCTTCGAGGACACTCCGAGATTGGCTTACGATTGTGGCGAGGCTTCGAACCGGAACCGATCCATCGTCGTGCCGTCTTGCGACCGCGCGGTTCCGACGATGCGGCCTTCCCGCACCGTGCCGTTCACCTGCCATTCGCTCCCGAGATTTAGCCAGATTCGATCGCCGGAGACGCCGCCGCTCACGGGCACCGGCGTTCCGTCGAGCGGCAGATAAAATCCGCTTGCCACGCCGTCGGGGCTGATTGCGACGCGCAACGTGCCCAAGTACGCACCCGGATTGTCGAACGGAAAGACTTGCGTCAATTGCGTGTGATACGTGATGAGTGTCGAGGTGCTGAGTGCCAGCGCCGGCGCACTTGCGACCGATGTCGCAATGCCGAAGAAGAGGGCGAACGCGGCGGCGAGGCGGTGAATGTGTTTCATGTCACCCGATATAACACGCATCCCCGCCGAATCGTGACGCAACCGCACGTCCGCTTAGGTTGCCGGCCTACGAGAATGCTTGTTCTGCGTGATACGAGCTGCGCGATAGCGGGCTCGAAACGACTTGATGAAAGCCCTTCGCCAAGCCGATGTCGCGATAGCGCGCAAACGTTTCGGGCGTGACGAATTCCACTACCGATAAGTGTTTTTTCGTGGGCTGCAAGTATTGTCCGAGGGTGAAGATGTCGACGCCGGCCGCGCGCGCGTCGTCCATCGCGGCTTCGATCTCGTCGACCGTTTCGCCGAGTCCGACCATGATCGACGTTTTCGTGTAGCGCTCGGGGGCGCGGCTCTTTGCATGCGCGAGCACCTGCAGCGATTGATCGTACGCGGCGCGCTTGTCGCGCACCTTAGACGTGAGACGCCGAACCGTCTCGAGATTGTGCGCAAAAACGTCGGGCGCGGCATCCATGACGATGTCCAGTGCCCGCAGATCGCCGCGGTAGTCGCCGCTCAAGATTTCAACCCGCGCGCCGGGCACGCGTTCGTGAATGGCACGTACGGTGTTGGCGAAGATCAACGCGCCACCGTCGGCCAGGTCATCACGATCGACCGCCGTCACGACCAGGTATTTCCAACCCAATGTCTTGACCGCTTCAGCGACGCGTACCGGCTCCAGCCAATCTACCTCGCCTCGGGGATTGCCGGTTCGCACGTTGCAAAATCGGCAGCCGCGGGTGCACGTGTCGCCGAGGATCATGATCGTCGCGGTTCCCGCCCCCCAGCACTCCGCCAGGTTGGGGCACATTGCTTCCTTGCAGACCGTGTTCAAGCGCAACGCGCCGACTTGCCGCTTCACGCGCTCGTATTCTTCGCCGGCAGGCAAGCGCACGCGCAGCCATGGAGGCTTTGGGATGCGCTGCGTTTCGAGCAGATCGATCTCAAGCATTGGAGACCATCCTTCGAGGCGCGCCTCCGGCGCGCACCTCAGGATGACACCGAGGCGCGCCTCCGGCGCGCACCTCAGGATGACACGTTTCGAATTCGAGGTCGAACGTCGATGCAAGGTTCGCAAGCAGCGCGGTCTTCGCTTCGGAAAGGGAGACGCTGCGCCGCAATTCATGCGAAAGCGACGTAATCCCGCGATCCGGTAAGCCGCAGGGCGTGATCAGGCGGTCGTATGTGAGATCGGTGCAAACGTTGAGCGCGATCCCATGCATCGACGTCAACTTGTGCACGGCCAAGCCTACGGCACAAATTTGATTTTGCCCGACCCATACACCGGCATGCTCGCTCCATCGCTCGGCGGATACGCCGAGCGCGGCACACGCGTCAATGACCGCACCTTCAAGGGCGCGCACGAGCGGAACGATTTCCCGAAAGCGTTCGAGTTTGCGAATCGGATAGACCACCAGTTGCCCGGGACCATGAAACGTCACGTCGCCGCCGCGCTCGATTTCGACCACCTCGACGCCTCGCGCGCGCAACAGCGCTTCGGGGACCAGTACGTGCTCGCGTTTTGCATTGCGGCCGAGCGTGACCACCGGCGGGTGTTCTACGAAGATCCAGGTCTCGGGTGTCGCGCCGCCGGCGACCTGGGCGTGAATCTCGCGCTGCATCGCCCAAACGTCGCGATAGGGCCGGGAGCCGAGGTCGAGGAGACGCGCGGGCTTCACGTTGGGCGTTTATTTCGCTCCCACGGCTGCGGGCGCGGGAGCTTGAGCGGGCTTCTTCGGGTTCACGATATGGATGGCTTTTCCGTGCGCCGCCTCTGCCGCATCCATGATGCCTTCCGTCAGCGTCGGATGCGGATGAATCGAGAGTCCGATGTCTTCGAGGGTCGCGCCCATTTCCAGCGCGATGACGCCTTCACCGATCAGCGATTCGGCTTGGGGAGCCACGATGTGCATGCCGAGCAATAAGTCCGTTTTCGCGTCGCCGACGAGTTTTATCAATCCGTCGCTTTCGTTCATCGTCCGCGCGCGCCCGCTGGCCGCCAGCGGGAACTTGCCGATGCGCGGCATGTATCCGGCGGCCTTCGCTTCTTCCTCGGAGAGTCCGACGGTGGCGACTTCCGGGTCGGTGTAGACGCAATTCGGGACCGCAATCGGATCGAAGGCGATCGACTTATCGCCGGCAATCGCTTCGGCTGCGACGACGCCCTGCTTCATCGCGCGATGCGCCAACAGCGGAGCCCCGGTGACGTCGCCGATGGCATAAACGCCTGCGACGGACGTGCGCATCTGCGCGTCGACCGCTAAGAAACCGCGCTCGTCGCTCTTCAAACCGGCCGCTTCAAGCTGCAACCCATCGGTCACGGGACGCCGCCCCACCGCTACCAGCACCATATCGAACTCGCGAGTTTCGTCTTTGTTTCCGGTGGCGGCACCGTTGAAGGTCGCTTTGACCGTCTTTCCGGATTTCGCGAGCGCACCGACTTTCGTGTCGAGCAGAATTTCGATGCCCTGTTTTTTCAGAATGCGGCCGAGCGTCTTGCTTATTTCAAGATCGGTTCCCGTGAGAATCTGAGGGAGTGCTTCGATGATCAGCGTTTTGGCGCCGAGCCGCGTATAGACCGTGGCGAATTCCAGGCCGATGACGCCGCCGCCGATTACCAAGAGGCTTTTAGGAATCCGTTTGAGCTGCACCGCGTCGTCGGAATTGATGATCGTTTCGCCGTCACGCGGCCACGCTTTTACGTCGATTGGGGCGGAGCCCGTCGCAATCACGATCGCGTCTTTTACGGTGTAGACGTCGGTCGCGGTTTTGCCTTTGACTTCGACTTGTTTGGCACCCTTGAAAGATGCTTGTCCATAAACGAACGTCACGTTGTTGGCCTTGAAGAGCGTCTTGACGCCACCCACGTTTGCGGACACCACGTCGGATTTGAACTTCGCGACGCCTTCGCGCTGCACGTCGAGCCCTTTGACGCGGAGACCAATGGCTTCCGCATCGGCGATGTGGCGCGCGATTTCACCAACGTGCAGCAGCGCCTTCGTCGGGATGCATCCCCAGTTCAAACAAACACCGCCGACTTCGTCGCGATCGACGCAGACCACGTTCTTGCCCAGTTGTCCGAGGCGTATGGCTGCGTGATAGCCGCCGGGACCGGCTCCGATGACGATTGCGTCGACCTGATGTTCTGCCAATGTTCGCTCCGCTCAGAAAGGTGTGTTGCGCGACTACAGCCCACCGAGCATAGCACCCTCCCGGCCCGCGAGCAGCGTCCAACCGGCAGTGTGACCCCGCCAATCCGGCGAATGGACGGCAGATGACCAAAATTGGATGGTCAGGGATGCTTCCGAAGCTCGATCGCGAGTCGATAGTGCCGCTCTACCGGCAGATTTACGAAAGCCTCCGCGAAGGGATCTTGGCCGGTACCCTTCCCGAATCGACGCGGCTTCCGCCGGAACGCTCCCTTGCGGAGCGCCTCAACGTCAACCGGAGCACCGTCGTCCATGCCTACCGGGAACTGGTGGCGGACGGCCTCATCGAGCAGCGCGTCGGCTCCGGTTCGCGGGTCGCGCCGGTGCTGCGCGGGCAGCCGGAGCGCTCCGCCGCGGTCCCATGGTGGGTCACGCTGCCGCCCTGGCGGGTCGGCGAGTTTCCGATGATCCTCGGCGAGCTGGCGGCCAAGCAAGAACCCGGAAAAATCTCCTTCGTCCAAGGCGTCGCCCCCAACGAACCCTCTCCCCTCGAGGAGTTGGCCAAAAGCTTTTCGCTCGCGAGCCGCGATGCGCGCCTCGTGTTGTCGTACGGTGACTCCGAAGGCTACGAGCCGTTACGCGAAGCGATTTCGAATCGCATGACGCACCGGGGCGCAAAAACGCGCTCGAAGGACGTCATCGTCCTTACCGGCTCGACGCAAGGCATCATGATCGTTGCGCAGAGCTTGGCGGAGCCCGGCGACGAGATCGTCGTCGAGGTGCCGAGCTACCCCGGCGCTTTGCAAATCTTTCAAATCTGCGGACTGCGCGCGATCCCCGTTCCGGTGGACGAGGAAGGCATGCGCGTCGATCACGTCGAGGCGATCCTGCGCACGCGCCGCCCGCGCTTCATTTATACGATGCCGTCGCTTCACAACCCGACGAACGTGACCATGAACGCCGATCGCCGTGAACGGCTCGTGACGCTGGCTCGTCGCGCCGGCATCCCGATCGTCGAAGACGACCCCTACGGCGAGCTCGCCGCCGATGGAAACGCGCCGCTGGTCGGGCTCGCTCCGGAATACGTGGTTTACTTGAGCACGTTCAGCAAAACGATCGCCCCGTCGCTACGAGTTGGGTGGCTGTCCGCGCCTTCAACTATTCTCGATCGTCTGCTGCTTCGAAAGCAAGCTCACGACATGGCGACGAGTCTGTACGTCCAAGCCGCCATCGCCGACTATTTGAGCCGCAGCTACGATGCGCACGTGAGCCTGCTTCGAAAAGAGCTCCTGGAACGCCGCCGCATCGCCGATGAAGCGATCGCCCAACACTGGCCGCGGACCATCCGCATCTCGCCGGCGGTGGGTGGGTTTTATCTCTGGGCGACGACGCCGCGCGAAATTCGCGCGCGGCCGCTTTTGGATGCCGCCGAACGGCTGGGCGCGAGCTTTCTCTTTGGTGAAGCATTCTTCGCGAATAGCGGAGGCGACCATCATTTCCGGTTGGCCCTGACCGCCGTTTCCCGTAATGAAATCGCGGAAGGCATCCGGCGAATCGGTGACGCCATCGTGGCGGTGCGAGCCTGAGCGCGCTCGCTTCGATCGGCTCGAAACTCTTGCAATGGTATCACCGGTACGGCCGGACGGACTTGCCGTGGCGGCGCTCTCGAGATCCGTATGCGGTCGCCGTCAGCGAGTTCATGCTCCAACAAACGCAAGTCGACCGCGTCATACCTCGTTACGTGCAATTCCTCGAACGCTTTCCGAACATCGAAACGCTGGCCGCCGCTCCGCGCGCGGACGTCGTTCGAGCGTGGCGAGGACTCGGCTACAACGCGCGGGCCGTGCGACTCGCGGAATTCGGCCGCGAAGTCCAAGAGCGTTTCGTCCGCATACCTCAAGAAACGGAAGCGCTGCGCTCGCTCCCGGGGGTCGGGCCATACACGGCCGCCGCAATCCGCGTTTTCGCGTTCGAGCTGGACGATGTCGCAATGGATACGAATCTTCGAAGAGTCACACATCGGCTCAAGTTCGGAATCGAATATCCTCCTCTGGCCTCGGCGCGAACGATCGACGAAACCGCGCGCGCACTCTTGCCGCGCGGAAATGCTCACGACTTCAACTCTGCGCTCATGGATTTGGGTGCCACCATCTGCACGGCTCGGGCGCCGAAGTGCCTCGTGTGCCCGCTGCGCGACGCGTGCGCGGCGGCGCCGATTTCCGCGTCCGTGCTCGATGCGCGCAAACGCCGCATGCGCGTCGCGCCGCCCGCGCGGTTTCGGAGTACGACGCGGTTTGCGCGCGGCCGCATCGTCGACCGGCTCCGCGCACTTCCTCCCGGAGCGGGAATCTCGCTCCTCGACCTGCAGCGCGCGCTCGACGCTGACGTCGACGCGGCATTACTCGAGCGGGTCCCAGCGCTGCTCTCCGACCTCGAAGCGGATGGGATTGTACAGCGCCGTGGTGAAGCCTATGCCCTTAGCGAGTAGGGAGAGAAGCGACATTTGAGCGGGACTCCAGCATTGCGACCTGATCAAACCGACATGCCGCTCGCGTACGACGAGTATCTCGTCCCTCGTCTCTATATGCCGTGGGGACGCAAGCTCGTCGAGTTGGCAAAGGTCGGACCCAGCCATCACGTTGCCGACATCGCCACGGGGCCGGGTACGGTCGCGCGTTTGGTGTCGCCCGTGGTCGGCGTCAGCGGCCGCGTTGCGGCGCTCGACATCAATCCCGGAATGCTCGCGCAAGCCAAGCAACATGGCCGTTTGCCAAGCGGCGCCGGCGTCGAATATTTCGAGGGTCAAGCGGAAAAGCTGCCCTTCGAAGACGCGCAATTTCATATTGCAATTTGTCAGTACGGCTTTCAAGAGTTCAAAGACCGGGAAGCGGCGATGGCCGAAATCGGTCGCGTCGTCCGCAAGGGTGGGCGCGCCGCCATCGCTATTTGGGCGCCCCTTCAGGAAGCGCAGTATTGGTACGCGGTGGGGATCGCGTTGAAGCGTTCGCTACCGAACTTGGTCGATGCAATTCGCGCCATGGGAGCGTTCAGCGATGCCGCACAGCTGAAGGGACTCCTAGAGTCGCACGGCTATCATCGCGTCGAAGTGCACACGATGGAGATTCCGCTGCGCTTCGAAGACGGCGTGGCGCAGGCGCTTGCATCGGTTCGCGGGACGCCGTTCGGAAATCGCATCTTCGAGCTCGCCACCGTTCGTCACGCGTTCGAGTCGGCCGCAAAACCGGTGTTCGAACACTTCGCGACCGATCGCGGCATCGTTTTCCCCATGAGGGCGCACCTCGCTATCGCCGTGAAGGCATAGCCCCACGACATGCTAACGGAGGCAACCACTCGTGAGTGATTTTGCGGTCGATCGTACCGGGTCGCACATGCTCGTTTTCGACTACGATCCGAACCACCACTTGACGCCGCGCGTGTTCGACCCCGTCGCCGTCGCGGTGCTCGAGGCGGCGCGTTTTTCGCGAGGCGAGCATCTGCTCGACGTGGCGTGCGGGCCGGGAACGGTCGCGAAGATGGCGCGCGAGCTCATTGGGCCGTTCGGCCACGTCACGGCCGCCGAGATCGGCGAAGAGATGCTCGCTGCATCGAAACCGGGCGCGGCGCAGCGAGAACTGCCCGAAGAAGTCGACGCCGACGGGAACGAGCGCTTTCCGCACGAGGACGACACGTTCGATTTGGTCATCTGTCAACAAGGGTTGCAGTTCGCCGCCGACCGCACGCGTTTGATCGCCGAAATGCGGCGCGTCCTCAAGCCTACCGGAAGGATTGCGGTGGCCGTCTGGGCATCGTTGGAACAGTGCCCGTATTTCGAGGCACTGCATCGCGCCTTTGCAGAGAGCGGCTTGGAGAATTTAGCCGAAACGGTGGCGGCGCCGTTTTCTTTTCCGTTTGCAACCGCGCTCGCGCAGGAATTGAAGAATGCCGGTTTCGTGGACGTGCACGTCGAGACCGTCTCGCGCCCTTTGATTTTCGAAGAAGGTCTCGACCATGCCATCGACGCCATTGCGGGCACGCCTGCCGGCAAGTCTTATGAAGAACTGCCCGACGAGCAGAAGACCGCCTTTCGCGCGGCAGCGACGCGCTATTTGAAACCGATGGTTTGGGACAAGCGCGTAGAGACCGTGATGGTTTCAAACATCGGGATCGGCCACAATAGCGCGTGATCCCATTCCCAAAGAAAAAAGTACCGCGCGACGTCGCCCTGAAAGACTTGCGCATTCTCGAACGCGAATACCCGAATCCGACCACGGCCCTGCAATATCGTAACCCCTACGAGTTGCTGATCGCGGTTATCTTATCCGCGCAATGCACGGACGAGCGCGTGAACATGACGACGCCGGCGCTCTTTGCGCGCTATCCGTCGCCCCGTGACCTGGCCGCGGCCAAGCCGCACGACGTCGAGAAGCTCATCAAATCATGCGGGTTTTTTCGCATGAAAACCAAGAGCATCATCGGCGCGGCGCGCGCGCTTGCAGAACAATACGACGGTGTAGTGCCGGAACAGCGCGAAGCTTTGGAAGCCTTGCCGGGCGTCGGGCGCAAAACCGCGTCCGTCGTCATGGCTAACGCGTTTGCGGAGCCGGCGCTGGCGGTCGACACGCACGTCTTTCGCGTGTCGCATCGCCTCGGTCTGACGCTTGGGAAAACGCCGCGCGACGTCGAGGACGACCTCACGGCGCTGCTTCCGAAGCGGAAGTGGGGAAACGCCACGCATTGGCTGATCTTGCACGGCCGAAAGATCTGCAAGGCTCCCGTGCCGCGCTGCGGTGAATGTCCGCTCAACTCGCTCTGCCCGACCCCGGCCATCATCGCGCGCCATCGCTCGTTGCCTCGGCAGCCTCGCTGATTCAAAAGCGGAGCGGCCCCGGATCGTCCAAGTGCGGCGGCCGGGGCAACTCGGCATCTTGCGTCAGGCGGCGCAGCAGCAGCGCAGCCGTGAGAGCCTCGCCGTACCCGCTCTCGGTGGAAATCTTGGAGAGGTTGACGAGCGCCGGCTGGCCGGCGGCGGGATCGAATTGATACTCGCCCTCCAGGCCCAAGCCCACGACGCGAACCAACTGATGCGGGTCGTCGAGATCCAGTTTGAGGCGATGCTCGCGAAATCGCAGGCGCAAACGTAACGGTCGCTCGAGCACGACGAGCTTGACCGGGTCCGCCGCCAGAATCGCGTTCACGCGCTTGATGCCGGCAGCGAGCTGCCCGGCGAACGCGCGCAGCGCGCTTTCCGCATCGTCGTTGGGATAGGGTGCGTTTGCCGCACCTACGTCGATCGCCCCGGCCAGCTCGCGCTTTGCCCGGATGCGCATTGCTGCGGCAACGATGGGATTCTGCGGCTCGTCGGGCATGGACGCCGACTTCGTCGGGGCGCAAAGCGCGCCATTTGCGCGCAGTGAGGCGCGCCGAACTCGCCTCTTCGGAAGGCATGAATCTGCGGTTGGCGTGAAGCTCCGGTGCATGGCACCGCAGCCCGACCCGAGGGAGGAAACGCCCTCGCACGAAGTCCTCGTCGACGTTCCGGGGTGGCACCTCGTCAAACCCCGCATCCCCGACACGCCCCAGCGGCGCGAGCTCGAACGCCACCGGAACATCCGGCAGATCGTCTTCGGGGTTCAGGACGGTATCCTCACGACGCTCGGCATCGTCACCGGCGTCGGGGTTGCGGAGGGGGAGCGGTCGGCCGTCTTGATCACCGGTGGTTTGACGTTGCTCGCAGGCGCGCTGTCGATGGGCGTTGGTGAATACTTGGGCGGGAAGTCGGAGCGCGAGGTCGTGCAGGCGACCATCGAAACCGAAAAATCGGAGATGGCCGCGAATCCGCAGGACGAGTTCGCCGAACAGGTTGCCTATTACAAACTGAAAGGCTTTAGCGCCGAAGAAGCACAGATGATCGTCCGCAGGCTCGCGCAAAACCCGGAGATTTATTTGTACGAAATGATGCGCGACGAGTTCGGAATCGACCCGCGCATTGCGGAAGACACGAGCTTGCGGGGGCCGCTCTCGATGGGTGCCTCGTTTGCGCTCGGCTCGGCGATCCCGATCGTCGCCTTCATCCTCCCCGTCGCGATGCGCGTTTCCGCGATCCTGGCGCTGATCTTCGCGACGGCGGGCTTATTCGCAATCGGGTATTATGCCGGGACGCTGACCAATCGCAGCAACTGGTCCAAGGCCCTCGAGGTGGTTGCTTACGGGGCCGCGGTTTTCGCGCTCTCCTACCTGGCCGGCCGCTACATCCCGCCGCTCTTCGGTCACGCGCCGGTCTCCGTCGGCGGATAAAAAAAGCGCGGTGGGGTTTGCCACCGCGCGGAAGTGAATCGAATAAATCCCGTTCTTACTTGGCTTTCTTGTTCTTCTTAGGAGCCTTCGTGGCCATCGGCTTCGGCTTGGCAGTCGATTTCGCCGCCGGCTTCGTGCTCTTCATCGAGCTGTGCGAGCTCGACATGGCGTGCGACGTGGCTTTGGGAGCCGGCGAAGCAGCCATCGCGACGCCCGTCGCGAGGAACGACGCCGCGATCATAGATGCGAACATCTTCTTCATGAAAAAATCCCCCCTTTCGTTTGGAGTGACGTGCTCGAGTCCATAACGAGCACCACACCCCACAAACGAGGTGTGATGCCCGAAAGTTCGCTTTGCCGATTCGGCGCCCTGCTTTGCTCCCCTAGGGTGCCGGCGGTCTCCACTTGCCGACGAGCGCACGCGAGACGACGAGGCGTTGAATCTGCTGCGTGCCTTCGTAAATTTGCGTGATCTTTGCATCGCGCATCATGCGTTCGACCGGATACTCCGTCGAGTAACCATAGCCGCCGAGCACCTGTACCGCATCCGTCGTGACGCTCATCGCCACGTCGCCGCATTTGAGCTTGCACATCGCGGCCCACGTCGTGACGTCGGCAGCGTTTTCGTCGCAACGGCGCGCCGCTTCGTACAGCAGCAGCCGCGCGGCCTCGACCTCGGTTTTCATATCGGCCAACATGAACCCGACGCCTTGCTGTTGACCGATCGGCTTGCCGAACGCGATTCGTTCCTTAGCGTACGCGGTCGCGTAGTCGAGGGCGCCTTGCGCGATGCCGAGCGCTTGCGCCGCAATTCCCGGACGCGACTTGTCGAGCACTTTCATCGCGATGCGAAAGCCCTGGCCTTCCGGTCCCACCAGATTGGCGGCCGGAACTTCACAATTCTCAAATACCAGCTCGACCGTCGGCGATCCGCGAATGCCCATCTTTTTCTCACGCTTACCGACTTTGAACCCCGGGAAGTCTTTCTCGACGATGAACGCACTGATGCCGTCCGCACCCTTTGAGGGGTCGGTTACGGCGAAGACGCTGATCAAGTCGGCGACGTTTCCGTTCGTAATGAAGATCTTCGTGCCGTTCAAAATATACTTGTCGCCACGCTTTTCGGCGCGCGTGCGCATCGAGCCGGCAGCGTCGGACCCGCTTCCGGCTTCCGTGAGCGCGTAGGCGGCGATCCATTCGCCGGATGCCAGCCGCGGAATATAGCGCTGCTTTTGATCGTGGTTTCCGCCGATCAAAATCGGCAGTGCGCCGAGTTCTTGAACCGCAACGATCAGCGAACTCGAAGCGCAAGCGCGCGCGATCTCTTCGACCACCTTCACGTACGTGACGAAGGACCCGCCCAAGCCGCCGTATTCGGCAGGAAAGGGAATCCCGAGCAGGTCGTTTTCGGCGAAAAGCTGCTTGATATCGTGGGGAAATTCCCCTTCTTCGTCGATTTGTGCGGCACGCGGCGCGACTTTGTCGGCAACGAGCTCGCGCACGACGGAAAGGATCATCGCTTCCTCGTCGGTCGCGGGGGGATGCGGTGTTACTGCGGTCATCCACAAGCCCTTCTACAGGCTCCGGCGACCTTCCCATAGCATATGAAGGTGCCGTATGGACAAAGTCGTCGCGACCTGCGAAGAAGCCGTCAAGGACATTCCAAACGGTGCGTCGCTTGCGGTCGGCGGCTTCGGCCTGAGCGGCATTCCGCACAATTTGATC